>DZCT01000211.1:0-3403 GCA_022736535.1 Desulfatirhabdium butyrativorans
TGTCGGGGTTCGCAGGCTCACCCCGACCTACGAAATTGTTAACTTAATGCCATTGAGGGGCAGCCCCCCGTGGCTGCCCTTTTGGTGGGCATTTCATGCCCACCCTACAATTGATTGCTGAAGGGTAAGCACGGGGGCTTACCCCTACGGCACCCCGGCTGAAATCAGATGCGAGAGATTTTTATTTCCGAGAAGCTGTATTTACATGCCTGCCATTAAAAACAGAACAGATTCGGTTATTTCGCACATTGCGCCGAGCATGTCGCCGGTAATGCAGCCCATCCGTTTTTTGTAAAACAGCAGAATCACAGCCACAGTTCCGGCAAAAACCAGATTCAGCCAAAGTCCCCGCCATCCGGCAAAAAATGAAATTGCGACCGGAATGAGCAATCCGGCGAATGCAGACCATCTGAGACGGTTTCCGAAAAAAGCATGAGCCGTGCCGCCTTCGGGTCTGCCGTATTCCAGAAAGCGGAACCCGAAGAGCATTCCTGCCCTTGAGTATGCCGGAATTATCAGGAGCAGCAGTTGACGATGTTCGTTCAAACTCAGAATGCCGCCCCATTTTACCGCCAGCCCGCAGACAACGGCAACCAGACCCATTGCGCCGATTCTGCTGTCTTTCATGATGGCAAGGCGGCGTTCCCGGGGGCGGTTTCCGTAAAGTCCGTCAGCAGTATCGCCCAGCCCGTCTATGTGCAGCGCGCCGGTTAAAACCGCAAGCAGAACAACATCAAGCACAGCCGCCGCAGATTCATGCCATAATTGTGAAAATATCATATCCGCGCCGGACAGCATCAGACCCAGCATCATGCCGGTCATCGGAAAAAACGGAAGCATTCCTTCGGGATCAAATGCCCCCGCCTTTCCGACCGGAAAAATTGTAAGAAACTGTATCGCTGAAATAAAATTTTTCATTGGTATAGAAGAGGTTCGGGGTGCGGGGTGAGGGGTGAGGGGTGCGCCTCGAACCTCTGACCTCTGACCTCGAACCTCTGACCTCGAACCTTCTTATTTTCCGACAACTTTGTTCCGTCCGGTTTCTTTTGCCTCATAAAGCGCATCGTCTGCTCTCCGCAACAGTTCTTCCCCGGAAACGGTTTCTTTTTTCAGCTCGGCAACCCCCTGACTGATGGTAATTTTTATCTCTGTTTCATTGAATCTGAATATCTCATTTTCAATTTTTTTCCTCAGATGTTCCGCCAATTTCTTCGCAGACTCAATTCCGGTTTCAGGAAGCACACAGCAAAATTCCTCTCCGCCGTAGCGGGCAAAAATATCCACTTTTCGGATGGTGGAAACGATCAGCGATGCAAAATTTTTTAATACATAATCTCCGCAAGGATGACTGTATGTATCATTGATTCTTTTGAAAAAATCTATATCCTGCATAATAATGCTCAGAGGTCTCATATATCTTTTATGTCTTTCAAAATCTTCTGCAAGCCGGTTTTCAAGGAATCCCCTGTTGTAAACGCCGGTCAGCCCGTCTTTGATGCTCATCTCAATGAGTTTCTGCTCATAAGCCGCAACATCCGTCACATCCTGAACCATGATATAGACATACTGAATACGGTTGTTTTCATCGCGCAGGGGGCCCATGGTGCAGCTTTGCCGCATGTGTTTGAAATCCGTTCCCAGAGAATTGTTTGCTTTGAAAGGAAAAATATATTTATGCAGTTTCTGCGAGAAAAAAGCAAAATTCCCGAAGGTCAGCACTGACTTGACATTTCGCAGAAACCGGGGATTTTTCAAATTCGGGAAAAAATCAAAAACGGACGCGCCGATAATTTCCTGCGCGGAAATTTTACTGTGAATCTCCATCCACCGGTTCCACTTATAAACCTTCAGTTCTTTGTCGAGAATCACAATCCCGACATTCACCATGTCAAATATTTGAGCGAAAATCATTCGTAAGGTTCCATAAAATGATGCAGGGCTTTCTGAAGCCATTCAATGGCTTCCTGATTGGTAATCAGCAGCAGCAGTCCGTTTATGTCTATTTTTTGAAACCTGAAAACTGTTTCCATGATAATTGCGGTCTGGGAAGGATCAAAGGATTCGATGAATGCGCTGTATTCATCGCTGTTCCGGAGAATGACCTGGGGCGGCGTATAAGTCACAAATGTGTTTAACAGCTCGCAGACCTTCCCCACACATGCGCCGATCAGGATATTGCCGACCTCCATCAAAACTTCTTTTTCCTGTCCCGCAACAGGCTTCATACTGAAATCATTCATTTCATCGTCATCCAGAATGGCGATCAGACTTCTTCCGCTTCTGTTGGGCAGCACCAGTATGCTTGATCCTTTAAAGTCCCCCCAGAAATTTTGCGCCACAATACTGGTTTCCGTATGCAGCTTCATCCGCCTTATCAGATAATCGGGCAGGTCTCCGATTCCCAGCACCTGAATGCTGGGGGCGTTCAGTTCCACATAGATGTCAATGAGTTCGGCAAGGTCTGCCGTGGCATTGCCGAAAGCGATATTCATAATTTCCTGTAAAATTTCTTTTTCCTCGTCGGAAAATGCAGGGCGGCATTCAATCTTCATTGTTTTCCTCCGGAACGGCTTTTCAGGGAATCTTCCACCTTTATCAAGACGTCTTCCACAATTTTTGTTCTGGGCGGTTTTTTCAGCACTAAAAATGCCCCCAGTTCGATAACCCTGCTGATGGATTTCTGTTGAATGTCAGCGGTCATCACGACAATGACAGCCTCCGGAGCCGTTTTTTTGATCTCGGCAATGGCATTGTAGCCGTCAAGATTCGGCATGGTCAGGTCCATAAATATCATATCAGGCTTGATTTCCTGATATTTGCTGATGCCGTCATATCCGTCAACCGCTTCATAAATTTCATATCCCCTGTTTTGCGGAATCGAACTTTTCAGCATTCTTCGAGCCACAGGAGAATCGTCAACAATCAATATCTTTTTTATCATAGCCGGATACCTTAACTTTTCATCTTTCTGACAGATATGCAGATTATCATCTTTTCAGATGAAATCAAAGCTTTTTAGCGTTCTGTCGCTTATATGGCATAAATATCAAATTCTTGCCGCTGTCATAAACCGGGTTTGCCTGTCATTCTGAGCGTAACTGCTGTCATTCTGAGCGAAGCCGCTGTCATTCTGAGCGCAGCGAAGAATCTCAGATTCCTCACTGCGTTCGGAATGACAGGCGGGAGGGGAGATTCTTCGCTCCGCTCAGAATGACAGAAGCAGAAAAAATAACTGACAAAAAAAATAGGATTATTCTGCAATAGTCCGAACTTCCTCTGCCGTCAAGCCTGTCAATTCGGCTATCATAGAAATATCCATGTTCCTCTTTTTCATGCTTCGCACAATTTCGACTTTGCCTTCGATTCTGCCCTGCGCCACTCCCCGCGCCACTCCCTGAGCGAT
>DZCT01000211.1:3503-8463 GCA_022736535.1 Desulfatirhabdium butyrativorans
TCCCTGCTGTATTCCCTGCTGTATTCCCTGCTGTATTCCCTGCTGTATTCCCTGCTGTATTCCCTGCGCCACTCCCTGAGCAATTCCCTCTGCAATGCCTTCTTTCAGTCCGTCCTTTCGGGCTTTGTCGAGCGAGCCTTTCTGCAGCCATATAAAATCCCTGCGTCTGTGCTGAACTTCCAGTTCCTCCTCGCTCAGTCCTGCCGTGTTGGCAATCTGAAATGCCCTGTCAATCGGCTCCTGATTCAATGTTTCCGGCACGTAAGCCAGACTTCCCGCATGTTTGATAAAATAAATCCACTTGTCTGTCACCGTCTTCAGTTCGTCTTCGGTTTTTACAAATTTCGGCAGTTCGATGAAAATCAGTTCAATATCATCGCTGTATTCTATCAGCGTCTCTTTCTCGATAAGCCGGAAACAGGTGATGACCTGTTCAATGTCCGAGAACATCTCGAAATCGGTCACGGTCACGGCGATAATCGGCTCAAGCCCTGAAAAGGGCTCCGCTCTGTGCAACTGTGCGGAATAGGCTTTTGCCGCATTGTACAGCACCCGCTTTTCAAAGCCCTCCACATTCAGCACCTGCATTTCCACAATGACCCGCCTGCCGTTCGACAGCAGGGCTTTCACATCCACATAGGTGTCTTTCATGCCCTTAATCAGCGGAATCTGATACGGGTCAACAATGGTCAGATCGGTGATTTTGGCTTCATCGGCAAAAACAATCACCGCATTCAGAAAGCTGAGGAGAATTTCCTTTGACTCCTCTGACCCGAAAACTTTTTTGAAAGCATAGTCTGTTCTGACATCTAAAAAACGCATTGCCTGTTTCCTCCTTTTATCCATTTAACAATCTGAATTTTAAGTTTTATTATAATTATAAGATGTGCCTCGGATCAGCAATACCAATTGATTTACAAACTCTTTCATCTGTTCCGCCTGTGTGTTCATCTCTTCCGAAGCAGAAGCGGACTGCTCCGCATGATCCGCATTCTGCTGAATCACCTGATTGCTTTCGGCAACCGAGGTATTGACCTGATGAATGCCGTCTGCCTGTTCCCGGGACGCGGATGAAATCTCTCCTATCAAGGCTGCGACTTTAAACGATGTCTGCATCACCTTTTCAAAAGCGTTTCCGGTTTCGGCAACGAGTTCCGAGCCGGTCTTTACTTTCAGGGAAATTTCGCCGAGCAGATTTGTTGTGCCTTTTGACGCTTCGGATGCTCTGAGCGCAAGATTTCTCACCTCATCTGCAACGACCGCAAAGCCTGCTCCTTTTTCGCCGGCTCTTGCTGCCTCGATAGAGGCATTCAGCGCAAGGAGATTGGTCTGAAATGCAATTTTTTCAACTGATTTCATAATAGCGGAAGTTTTCTCCCCGGCTTTGGAAATCTCGGCGATGGAAACCGACAGCTCGGACATGGAGCGATTGGCAGACCCTACAATCTGTTTCAATTCCGCCATCATGACATCCGCCTCTCTGGCATGATCCGCATTCTGTAAGGTCATATTGGATATTTGCTCCATGATTGAAGATATTTCTTCCGATGCCGACGCCTGCTCCGAAGTTCTGTCAGCCAGCGACTGACTCAGGGATAACATCTCGCCGGAGGCTGATGAGACTTTTTCCGCGCTTTCATTCAAGCCTCTGATGACGCGGCGGATGGACGCAATAATTCCCTGTCTGATCAGAAAAAAAATCATCAGCACAGAACCCGCTATGATGCCGAAACTGATGACGGCTTTAATTTTATTCCCTTTTTTTACGGACAGATCCACAGATACAATTTTTTGGGAAATTTCTTTCCGAATCCTATCGGAAAAGCCTCTGAGCGTGGTTTCTATATGATTTTTTTCTTCTCCGAGATTCTTGACATTCAGAGCATTTTCAGCATGTTCCAGATAGCTTTCATCTTCGCTCATCTGCTTGTACATCGTGGCGGCGGAAGATGTATAGTGTTTATATTTTTCGAGACAGTCAGCGATCATTTTCTGCATTTCCGAACTGATACCGCTCATATCTCTCAGCCGCTTCAGAAGATTTGCAACTTCCTGAGAAGCTTCCTGTGCTTTTGCAAGCATGTCGAGATCGTGCATGAAAACCACTTCCTCGTAAAAGCGGGTCTGGCGATAAAACTCTGTATTCGCAGTGAAAATCAGTTCGGTTGAGTTGACGGCAAATTCCGAGATACTCGGAATCTGTTTTTGAATCTGCACGATGCTGTGATAGCAGACAATGACCAGCCCCAAAGACAAAATCACCAGCGGGCATATCGCAAGCCCCAGTTTTTTTCCGATACTCATTTTTTTTCACCTCGTTTGTTGTTCTTTATTCATCTGCTGCTGTTGTTCCGACGCGCTGTTTCTTTCAAAATCGGCAGGCGGGCAATGTCTTTCAAATCTTTTGAATCCTGCTTCAGTTCAATGATTGCTTTCAGGCTCAGAACACGAAGCGTATATCCCCTGAATCCGACTTCAACGCAATTCGATATAAGTTCTTCATATCCATATTCTTTTTCGATAAGGGCTAAAATATCAAGAGGACCCAGCCGAGTGGATAAAAGTGAGTGTCCTTTTGCTGACAGCAGATATTCATCAGGTTCGATTCTCTTATCATCCGGTCTTCTGTAAAAAGCATCTATTTTTTTAAGAAAATTCATAAGCTTGTCAATGTTATCCCTGGTCCGGCGATGGACAATATCCAAATCCATTGTCGTTACAGGGACGCCCTGTATGACTGCCGCCAAGCCGCCCACAACAATAAAGTCAACGCCGGCTTTCAGGAGACCTTCAAGCAGATCGCTAAGGTTTGCTGTTCCGGGACTGTTTTTGTGCAAAAGCATTTCTCAACTCCGCAATGGCATTTATGGCATTGTCGTTGGCTTGAAGACGTTCTTCAGGCGTCATTTTCAGAAACATGAGAATCAGCCCGATATCAATACCTGATGTCAATGCCGCTTCTTTTTCTTTAAAAACGCTTAGTTCTTTTTCAGGTTTCATTTCGCACACTGCATTCTGTAAGGTTTTTCGCAAAGGCTGCAAGGTTTCTCGCAAAGAACGCAGAGAACGCAGAGGGAATGTCACCCTGAGCGCAGCGAAGGGTCTCTTCCCTGTCATTCCGAACGCAGTGAGGAATCTTCAGATTCTTCGCTTCGCTCAGAATGACAGTTTTTTCTTTGCGCTCTCTGCATCCTTTGCGAGAAAATTCTAAAAAGAAAATGTTGTTTTTACCGCAAACAGATACCAACTTTTTTCAAAACCGTCAGGATTTTCCTGTCTGAGCAGTTGAGTGGCGCCGTCAACAGCATGTCCTTCCAGTTTGATATTCCAATATTCGTTAATGTCAAAACGCAGCGAAAGTGTGAAATCATTTTGCCATGCCAGATAATCAGGCCTTTTGATCTGTTTGAAATTTTCCCCGTGCCTGTCATCCTCATTGTAATAAAATTCGGAATAATAGGCTCCCAGTTCAAACCGGTCCGTGAAACGATAAGCTGCGCTTATGTAATACCCCACTGGAAAAACCACATGCGGAGGCGCGGGCATACCGATTAATTCAGAATCTTTTTTATGCTTCATGTATTCAGCCGCAACAGTGAAATTTTTAAGCCTGTATTCGGCGGAAATGACATAGGAATAGTATTCACTGATGTCGCTGACCAGCTTTGATCCGTCTTTGGAAGTCATATTCACAAGGATGTCGGTTGATCGGCTTCCGGTTAATCCGAATCGGAGTCCTTCAAGAGGGGTTTGCCATTGCAGACCGGCGTTATAAAAGATGCCCGTATCGTAATCATCCACACTTGATGTCCCGCCTGCTTCTGTCCATTTTGCGGCAGTACTGTCATTACTGATATTTTTCTCTCCTGCCGTCAGCATATACGAAAAATTTCCCACGGATGAGGTAAAAATTTCCCCGTAAACCGCAATACCCTGAAGCTGACCGATGAAATCCCGCCCGACATAATCCCTTCCGCTTTCGGCATACACGCTCTGAGGAAGAAGGATATTCGTCCTCAGCATATCCGCATCTCTGGTTTCATTGTATAATCCGTGAGCCTGTCTCAAAATGCCCGCACGAAATCCGAGCCAGTTTCTCCATCGGTAGTCGGCATAGGCCCAGTCAATAACGACTTCATTGTTTCCGATAATTCCCAAATCACGGGAAAAAAATTGAAGACCGATCCGCAATCCGTCGGACAGTTCACTGCTGAAATTGATTCCCAGTTCATTGAACTGAAAAGAACCGTTTTCCGAATTTCCCAGATAATTGTTTTCATTGCTTTTCAGCCAGCCCTGCGAAATAAATCCGTGAATCTGTATCTGATTTGTGTCAAAGGCAGCCGCGTTCACCGCCATCAGCAGAACAGCCATCGCCGAAATTATCATTGTCTTTTTCTTCACTTGTCCGCCTCCTATTCCACGCCCCTATTTCACACCGATGATTTTAACCGCGTCTTTTTCGGGATTTTTCGCCATTCCCTCAGAGGAAACATATCCGACCGCTCCCTTTGTTTTTTTCACAAAATCAATCATTTCAGATTCGGCAGCCATGATTTCCGGCGGCAGGCCCCTGCCGGTGAAAACCATGCGTTTCCAGAAAATCTTCCAGTCCGCTTCGGACATTTTCACGTACTGTTCCAGAAACATGCTGTGAATTTCGGGAATTGCGAGCGTTGCAAAGCGGATTCTGGAATTGTCGCTCCACTGAACCCGTTTGCCGAGGAATATCTCACGGATTTCCTGCTGATTCAGCGTGTTTTCAGGCACATCTTTGTTGGCGACGATCAGGACATCGGCATAAGCCGCGCTCAGTGAAAACAGGATACTCAGCACCAGATAAACAACATTTTTTTTCATCGCTTCCTCCTCAATTGTTTGATATTGCCCGCCGGCACAATCTCTGCTTTTGTAAAACGGCTTTGCAAGCCGTTTTATCGGCAAAACGATTTGAAAAATC
>DZCT01000668.1 GCA_022736535.1 Desulfatirhabdium butyrativorans
CAGGCCTTACAAATATTTAAAAGAGGTCCAGTTATGGGATATAAGCTGCAAGATCTTATCGATATTGATCATTTTCAAAATCTTCAGGACAGGCTCAATAAAATATACTCCTTCCCGTCTTCGATCATCGATAATGACGGTAATATTCTTACGGCTACAGCATGGCAAGAAATCTGCATGCAGTTCCACAGAAAAAATAAGGAAGCCGAAAGAATCTGCATCAAAAGCGACCAGTACATCAAAGACCATATACATGAAGCGAATCCGGCCTTGAGTTACCGATGCCCCCACGGTCTGGTGGACAATGCGACCCCCATTATTATTGATGGGGTCCATTATGGAAACTTCTTTACCGGCCAGTTTTTTCTTGAGGCACCGGATCTGTCATTTTTCAGCGCCCAGGCCAAAAAATACGGATTTGACGAAAATGCATATCTCGCGGCGGTAAAAAAGGTGCCCATCTGGTCTCAAAAGCAATTGGACAATTATCTCTTTTTTATTAAAGGCCTTATTGAAATCATCGCGGAAAGCGGATTAAAAAACCTTAGAGAGATCGAAAACCGGAAACAGATCCAAAAAAATGAACAGCGGAATCGAACTATCCTCAAAACCGCTATGGATGGATTCTGGGTCACAGATCCGGACGGACGGCTGCTTGAAGTCAATGACACCTATTGCCGCATGAGCGGCTACAGTGAAGGCGAACTATTGGCCATGCACATCTGGGATCTGGAGGTTTTCGAGACCCGGGACATCGTGGCCGGACACATCCGGAAAGTCATTTCAGCCGGGGCAGACCGGTTTCAATCCAGGCACCGCAGAAAGGATGGATCTGTTTTCGATGTTGAAGTCAGCGTTCAGTTCCGCCCTGAACAAAGCGGACAGTGCATCTGCTTTCTTCGTGACATCTCTGATCAGAAGCAGATCGACGCCGAGCGTGAAAACATGATCCAGGTGCTGGAAATACTGAATGCCAAAACGGATATTCGGGAAATGATGAGGTCTTTGCTTAATTTCGTCCAGGAAATATCCGGTTGTGAATCAGTGGGTATACGGCTCCGAGAAGGGAATGATTTTCCGTATTACGAAACCCGCGGTTTTTCTGGCGACTTTATTGAAACGGAAACCCATCTATGTGTGGAGGACATCCAAGGACAGCTTGAGCGGGATGATATCGGCAATCCGGTGTTGGAATGCATGTGCGGTAATATCATCCGCGGGAGGACAGATTCATCAAAGCCGTTTTTTACCCGATTCGGCAGCTTTGTAACGAACAGCACGACACGACTGCTTGCCGGCACAAGTGAAGCGGACCGGCAGGCACGTACCCGCAACCGATGTAATGGTGAAGGCTATGAATCCGTCTTGCTGATCCCGTTGCGGGCAGGCGGCGAAACCTTTGGTCTGCTTCAGCTCAACGATCGCCGGGAAAACCGTTTTTCTTCTCAGGTCATTGCCCATCTGGAAAGGATTGCCGGCAATGTGGCGCTTGTTTTGGCAAAGCATGAATCAGAAGAAGCCTTGCGTCAGCATCGCGATCTGCTGAATACCACTCAGCAGATCGCCCACATCGGCGGCTGGGAATGGGACATCAAAGGGCAGACAATGATCTGGACCGATGAGACTTACCGCATCCACGGCATGAAACCCGGCGAACCCTCATCCGGTTGTTCAGAACTTATGGACAGGAGTCTGGCGTGCTATGACCCTGATGACCGGCCTGTCATCAGGGCCGCCTTCCGCCGCTGCATGACAGAAGGGCTGTCCTATGATTTAGACTTCATTCTGACCAGGGTAGATGGTCGGCGAATCTGGGTTCGAACCATGGCACATGCCGTGAAAGA
>DZCT01000669.1 GCA_022736535.1 Desulfatirhabdium butyrativorans
ATCGGAGACAATGAAAATAACTTATGGCTTGATTTTTCTGTAAAAGACAGCGGCATCGGCATTCCGAAGGAAAAGATCGCCGACCTGTTTTCTCCCTTTACACAAGCGGACAGTTCCATCACCCGCGAGTACGGCGGTACGGGTCTGGGACTTGCCATCTCAAAGCATCTGCTCAGTCTGATGAAAGGCGAGATTCGGGTGCAGAGCGAGCCGGGAAAAGGAAGCCGGTTTGCCTTCAGGATTCAGTTTGAAAAGGGGTCATGGGTTCGGGGTACGAGGTACGAGGTCAGAGGCGACGATAAACAGGTACGGGGTACGAGGTCAGAGGTCAGAGGCGGCTCCCCGAACCCGTCTGTTCTCAGCTTGGGTCTCACCCCGAACCCCATCCGCATTCTTCTGGCAGAAGACAATGAGATCAACAGGGAAGTGGCGATGGAAATTCTCCGTTCTGCCGGGGTTGATGTGGAGATTGCACATAACGGAAAAGAAGCGGTTGAAGCTGTGAAACAGGCTTTTGCGGCGGGCAATTCCTACCATGCGGTGCTGATGGATATACAGATGCCGGAAATGGACGGATTTGAAGCCACGAGGCAGATAAGGGAGTGGGTAATGCCCAAGCTGAGAATAGACGGGTCAGAGGTGCGGGGCGATACCCCTCACCCCTCACCCCTCACCCCGAACCCTTCTTCCGTTCCCATCATCGCCATGACCGCGCACGCCATGGAAGGCGACAGGGAGAAATGTCTTGCGGCGCGGATGGATGATTATGTCTCCAAGCCGGTAAATCCCGAACAGCTTTTAAAGACATTGGAGAAATGGACAGGGTTCAGGCTTGAAATAAAAGAAAACAAAGCGGCTGATCTGTCTGACGACATCGCCGATCCGCAATTTCCGATCAACATCAGGCGCCTGTCAGAGCGGCTCAGAGGCAAAAAACCGCTGATGCTGAAACTGCTGAAAAACTTCAGCCTGAACCATGCGGACGTCACAGACAGGATCAGACATGCGCTTGCAGAATCGGAAACAGAATCCGCCTGCGCCCTGATTCATGCTCTGAAAGGAACAGCCGGAAATCTCTCGGCAGAGCAACTGCATTCGGCAGCGGAAAGGCTGGAGGCGTCAATTGCTGAACATCAGGCTCGCCCTGAGATATTGGAATCGCTGCTCTGCAATCTGGAAGATGCGCTGTCATGCGTGCGGGAAGCTGTAAAAATGCTTGAAAAACAAAAAGAATTTGACATATCGGAACGCGGCGCCGAGAACAGCGGTTCTGAGACTTCCGAGCCGGTTCTCTCTTTGGCTGAAATCCGACCGGTGATCAGATCGCTGGCGGAACTGCTGGCGGAAAACAACTTGGATGCGGAATCGCGTATTGAATCGGCGAAGGCATATCTGAAAGGCTACAATGTGGAAGGTCTCTACAGTGAAATGCAGGCGCAGATCGCCCGTTTTAATTTTAAAAACGCTTTGAAAATATTGGAACGGATTGCGCAAACACTCGGAATTTCATCCGATCCGGAGTGCTGAAATGGGCAGGTTTTTTATTTTTGACAGCGAATTGGTATAATTAACGGTATCTGACGACTTCCCGTTCCCCTTTTCCGCCTCAGACCCAAGCAAAACCTTCTCCAGCGCAGTCCCTTTCAGCAGCCTCCCGAAGACCCCGGCAATGCTTTCCCCGCCGAGAATCGCCAGCGGAGCCATAGTCTCAGCCATTTTCCCAGCCAATGCCTTATCCGAAAAATTCTGAAGCGCGGCAAGCAATTGCGGCGAAACTGCCTGAGCCTTTGCCACCACTGCCTCGACTTCGGCTTTGAGTTCCTCGATATTATGAATCAG
>DZCT01000670.1 GCA_022736535.1 Desulfatirhabdium butyrativorans
CTTGCGGGCATGAGACATTTGGCGCAGATGCAAGGAATATCTGATGAAAATTATTTTACTAAGGCGAAAAAATACAAGCTTGCCGATGCTACATGCGAACGCATCAAAAAGGTTATTAGAGAAAATAATTTTATCCCGAATTTTCACGCTCGAGCTATAGTTTTTCATTTAAATAAATTCAAGTTGTGAATTTATTTTTAATGAAAAACTATAGCAGGAATCAGTATCTGATTCCTGGGGGAGTATTCCAAAACTATTTCTATTTGCGCATTTTCCAGATATTTGCTCCATTCTCCGATTTTATTTTCCCCCATCCGTTCCTTTTTAGAAATCTATGGACAGTTGATTTAGGTGAAGCTGCACCAGAGATGCGCAGATAATCCATGTGGACTTCGTTGAGAGTTTTAATTCCTTCTTTTTCTGCGATAGCGGCCCATTTCCGTATGAAGCGGTTCTCTTTCGCCTCCGACATGTTGCCGCGTCTGCGTCCTCCCCACCCCGATTTCCAGTGAAGGTCCGGTCTTTCCCCAGCAATGAATTTTTTCCGCATGCGGGAAAGGGTTGACTGGCTTACTCCGATGATTTCCGCTGTCTCCCAAAGACTCGTCTTTGTCCGTCCCGGAAGGACAATGGAGAGAGCCATCCTCATCTCCGCTGCTGTCATTGCATTCCTGCAAAGCATGAGGGCCGCATCCAGCGTCCTGTCGTCTCCCGTCAATCTTCTTCCCATTTAAAACTCCTTTTTATAATATATTAGCTATCATCTTGAATAATAATATATATATTAAAATAGTATTGTAAATGATAATAAATAATATTTAAATAAAAAAGGAGATGCCATGACGGAGTTGGAGACGAATGCAAGATTTGAATTTGTTGGCGTAGTGCTTGATGGCCTGAGGGCGGAACTTGCCAGTGCCATGAAAATGAAAAATCCGCATCTTTACCGGATCGTCCAGTCCCTCATCTGGATTGGCGAGGGAGAATCCGTGGCCGAGGTTGCCCGCCGGTTCCATATATCATGCAAAACCGTCTATAACTGGATATGGGAGTTCGCCGCCAGAAAATTTTCGTGGCTGGCGTGGCATCATTTCCAGGGACGCGGCAGGAAATCGAAACTGTCCGGCCGTCAGAAGCAGGAACTTTATGAAATGATCGTGGAGGGACCGGGAAAAAACGGTTTTAACTGCGGAGGATGGAACTCGGCAATGATTGCGGAAATGATATTTTCCAGATTCGGCATCAGTTTCAATCCGCGCTATTTATGCGCGCTGCTGGGGAAGATAGGGCTTTCATTTCAGAAGGCGAAATTTGTCAGCGACAAGGTCGGGGAAGAGGAATATGAGCGTGCGCGAAGCGAATGGAAAGAGAAGACATGGCCTTCCATCCTGAAAGCCGCCAGAGACAAAAATGCGGTCATCATGTTTGGCGATGAGGCCTCCTTTGCCATGTGGGGTTCGCTGTCCAGGACGTGGGCGCCGCTGGGAAAACAACCGGTGCTCAAGACGACCGGTAAAAGGAAGGGACTGAAAATGTTTGGTGCCATAGAGTTCCATTCGGGCAAATTCATCTTCATGGAAACACCGGAAAAGTTCAACAGCGACTCATACCTCCAGTTCCTCAGGCATCTACTGGATTCCAGCAGTGCTCCGATCATATTGATTGAAGATGGAGCCCCGTACCACGGAAGCTCCCAAGTTAAGGAATTCCAGAAAAACATGGAGGGCAAAGGCCTTCTCTTTACATATCGTCTCCCTTCTTTCTCTCCTGATTTCAATCCTATTGAAAAGCTTTGGAGAAACACTAAAAGAAACGCTACGCATCTGAAGTATTTCA
>DZCT01000212.1 GCA_022736535.1 Desulfatirhabdium butyrativorans
GCACGGATATTGACGGATACCGCTTCGTGAAACTGCCCTCGCTGGAAACCGGCGATTACCGCATTGTTCTCCGAAGTGCGGATGAGCAGAGCGGTCTGCTGACCGTGCGGAAACATCAGGGATCGGATGAAGTTCTGTCCGAAACCGGCGAAACCGTGACTCTCGAAGCGCACGGGACCGTGAAAGCGGAAGTGTCGGTCTCGGACACCGGCGATGAGTCCGGCGTTGAAATCGGCAATGCGGCAGAAGGTCTCCGTTACGACTTCAACGGCGACGACGTGATTGACGATGCGGACATTGAAGTCGTTTCCGAAATCTGGAACACCTGCAAAGGAAACGAAAATTATGTTCCGTTCTTTGATCTGGACGACGACGGCTGCATCACCGTGAAAGACATTATGATGGTTGCAGGCGGGAATTAAAACGGAAATTCAATAAAACGGCAGGGGCAGCCCCCTGTGGCTGCCCTTACTCTTTAAACGTAGAACGGGTTTCAAACCCGTTTTACTGTTCGGACGCGGAGCGCGGGAACGAGAATTAAACACACAAGGGGCAAGCACAGGGGCTTGCCCCTACAATTATCTTTAATCAGATGATGTTTTTCCATAAAATAAGGTTGCTCTCTCTAACTTACCGGCATATAATAGAAATATAAAGGGAGGGATAACATGATTCCGAAAATTCACAAAGAGATATTCTCAAGTCTTCTGATTTCAAAGGATCGGTTCTTGGATGAAATGGCGATTCTTTTAGCCAGACAGCAGTTGTCGGATTATGCGATGGAAGCGGATTATTTTGAAAAAAAGTACGGCATGAGCTTTCACGAGTTTGACCGCAGTTTCCGGTCTCAGGAAGCCTCGTATCAGATGGAAAATGACTGGATGGATTGGAAATTCGCAGTTGAAAGCCGTGAACACTGGCAGAACATCCTGAAGCAGACAGAACAATGATTCTTGATATTATTGATAAATATTCCGATATTATCACAGGCTATGAGATTCTGAAATTCAAGATTGTCGGAAGGTCCTATCAGTTGATATGCAGGATTGAACTCAGGGACAGAAGCCTGCTGTTTGTTCGGGACTATCTTTTTCCGGACGGCTCAAGAAAATATTCCTTTCATTGGCAGTATGTTGATGAAGGCTGTATTTTGCGATGGGACAATGCGCCGCATCATCAAAATATCGCTACGTTTCCGTATCATAAGCATGTCGGAAAGGAAGAGCGAATTGAGGCATCTCCGCCGGTAAAATTGGAAACGGTTTTGGAATATATCAGAAGCGTTATATGATACAGACTGTCTCAGAAAAACGGTAGGGGCAGCCCCCTGTGGCTGCCCTTATCTATAATGTTCCAACTTATCTCGTTCCCACGCTCCGCGTGGGAATGCAAGTCGGATGCTCTGCGTCCCTACTCCGGAGTGCTGAAATGAACGCAGTGAAATTTTAGCACTTATATATTTGCTAAAATTTCATTTTAGCACTCCGGAGCGACGTTTCCACGGGAGCGTGGGAATGAGAATTAAACACACAGGGGCAACCACAGGGGCTTGCCCCTACAACCGAAAATCGGAGGCGGTAAAAATGAAATTCTCTGAAATTACTAAAAAATTGCTTTGTGTTGTAATGATAACTTGTTTATTCACTTTCGGAACAGCTTTTGCCCAAGCGGAATTTGTTATTTCAGGACATATTCACACCGGCGATAACACAGCTCTCGCAAAAGTTGCGCTGAACGGCGCGCCCGGAAATCCCGTGAGCGACAAAGACGGATTTTACACTTTTAAGGTAAACGCCGGATGGTCCGGCACGGTGACGCCGCAATTACCCTATTATAGTTTTACTCCTTCCTCTTTCAGATATGATAATGTAACAGAAAATCAGACTACTCATGATTATGAAGGAAAACCTATCACTTATAAGGTTTCAGGCTATGTGCTGGATGCCGAGGGAACAGGACTTGAAGGCGTTGTTCTGAGCGGTTTTCCGAACAGCCCGGTAACAACGGACAGTACGGGATTTTACAGCACGGAAGTTGAATTTTGCTGGTCAGGAGCGATTACACCTCATCTTGAAAATTACACATTTACACCGGAAAGCGCTACGTTCACCTGTATCAAAAGAAATGTCAGCTACAACTACATCGGAACACCTGTCGCAAGTATAGACTGCGGCGCTACGACAATTCAGTCTGCACAAAGCGGCAACTGGAATGATCCGAACACATGGACGCCCGCAAGGATTCCCGGGAGCGATGACATTGTGCGGATAAACAGCGATGACGAGATAGTCATAAATTCATCCGCTGAAATCAAGGTGAAAGGACTTTGCAACTACGGCACGCTGACGAGCGGTTCGGAGGCGGATTTAAAGCTTTCTGCGAGTGATTTTATCTATAACGAAGGCTTCATCAAAGGCGCTGACGGCAAAGGATCAAAAAGCTCCGAGCCGGGTTCGCCGGGAAGCGACATTATCCTGACAGCCGAAAAAACCTTTTATAATGCCTGGAACGGCAGGATTCAGGGCGGACGCGGCGGCGGCCATGACAATCCTTCTTACGCCCGGGGCGGAGACGGCGGGACTGTGGAAATATACGGCGATACAATCATAAATGAAGGCAAAATTCAGGGCGGGGACGGCGGCGGTTCATCTACGCATACTGAAGTTTGTCTCGACTCAAGAGGCGGCGACGGCGGCGATGTGATCCTTCTTGCCGACAGCGTATTAATCAATATGGAAAGCGGCGAGATCATCACAGGCAAAGGCGGAGAAGGCAGAGGCGGAAAAATAAGCTGTCCTTTTCAGGGGGCAGAGGGCGGAAATATTGTTTTTTCCGCACCCACAGCCATTCAGAACGGAAAGGTTGTTGTCGGCAGAGACGGCGGCAGTTTTAATTTTGATCCCACGCTCGCAATGACAGGACCCGAAGCGGAATGGCGAGCCGAAGAGGTAAAGATTTTTGCCGGTAAGAACTGGAAATTGGATTTTCGGAATCTCGGTGAAGAAGCAATTGTAGGAACGCAGCGAATCGCCATTGCCGTGGGAGAAGGCGGCGTGATTGATCTGCGGGGTGTGGCAAAAGCCGCGCTGCGTGCGCCGAAAATCGAAATTTATGCAGATGAAATCCTGTTGGATGATGAAGCAGAACTTTCCGAGATTGCCGAAACGCCCAATCTGATTGTGGGACCGGGAAGAATCCTTTATGACTTTTTTATGAGAATTCCGAAAATCGTCAGAGGAACCGCAGGAACAATCGTTCCGGTCAGTCTTTTTATGTTCAACAACAGCCCGGAACAGGACAGCTATCATGTGAAAGTGAGCGACAGCAGAGGACGGGAACTGAATATCCTGCACTACACGAATGATCTGATTGTGCCGTCTCTGAAAAAAAGAGAGTCTTTTCTGAAAGTCCTGCTGCCTGCGGACACCGGCGATTCAGATTTGATCAGCGTCACGCTGACTTCACAAGGCGATCCTTCGGTCACAAAAACGAGAAAAGTACAGATTGTTTCTTCTCAAACACCGTATAATGAGCCGAAAGATTCGGATAATGACGGTCTTCCGGATGCGGTGGAGAATGACTATACGGACCCGAAAAAAGCAGATACAGATAAAGACGGCATGAAAGACGGCTGGGAAGTCTATCACGGGCTGAATCCGCTTCTGGCTGAAGACGCTTCCGAAGATGCAGACGAAGACGGTTTTACGAATCTTGAGGAATACGAGGCTGCCACGGAGCCGAACAATCCCAATTCCACGCCGGATTCGGTTTTTGAGAAGGGCGTATTCACCGCAGGCGACAGCAGCGTCATCAAAATAGACTGGCTCTATGACGGCGGCGGATATGAAGGCGAATTTGCTGTTTTCAGCCTGTCAGGAATGGAATCGCTGACAGGAGAGACATTTATAAAAGAAGCGGTGAGACGTGCTTTGTCAAATAGTAAAGACGGATATATCGTGTTTTCAGACAAAAAAGAAGGCGCACGGTTCAGAGGACTTCTCGGAGAGCCGACGGAGTGGAACAAAGGACCTTACAGAGGTCTCAGGCGTTTTGAGATGATACCGAGAGACCGCTTTGCAACCATGCTGATACCGCATTTTACTTTTGAGGAATTCTATGAAAGCCTGTCAGCAGGGGAATCGGTGAGTGAAATTCCGATAGAAGAAGCTTCTAAAAAGCGTCCTTTGTTTTCAATTGTCTCCTCGAACTCGGATTACGGAATGCACCTCGGTCAGATGGCAGACATCAACGGGCTGGGGAATGCCTTTGTTTATGAGGATATTGATCTGAATGCGCCGAACAGCGACAAAGACTATAATGACTTACTTGTGCGGATCACGGGAGCGACTGTTGAATTGCCGAAATTGGATTCTCTTGTGAGCAAAACCGCAAGAGAAAAACGGGATACCGCAGGCTGGTTTGATTGGAGAACAGAAACAGAACTGGGGCGGCTGATCATGGAACATATTGAAATCCTGCCCGCAGAGACTGAGAATGCTCAAGTCTCGGTAAGCTTTGATACATCCGCTGATCTGGCGATATATGATCCTCAAGGCAGGGAATGCAGTAAAACCGGATGCGATATTCCGGGGGCTGAGTTCAGTTTTCAAGACGGCGATGACGAACATCACTATATTTCGCTGCTATCGCCGGAAAGCGGCAGTTATCGTGTCGTGCTGCGTGGGACAGAAGCAGAAATCGGGCTTCTGACCGTGAAGAGAAATAGCGAAATTCTGACAGAGAAAACAGCGGAAATCAGGGCGCATCAAACCTTAATCTCCGATGTGTCCATCGGCGGTATGGGCATTAATGTCGCTGACGCGGCTGAATCTGCTGCCGGACCTTATGATTTCAGCGGTGACGGCGTGATTGACGACAGCGATATCGAAAAGCTTTCGCAAACATGGAATTCCTGCAACGGTGATGAGCAGTTCGATCCTTTCTTTGATCTGGACAATGACGGCTGCATCACCGTGAAAGACATTATGATGGTTGCAGGCGGGAATTAAAACGGAAATTCAACAAAATGGTAGGGGCAGCCCCCTGTGGCTGCCCTTGTCCTCTTGAAGTTCTTGTTACGAGGCTCTGCCTCGTAACAGCGGAACCAGCGGCTCTGCCGCAGTCCTGTTTTATCCAAATGAGGCAGAGCCTCATTCGATACGTTACGAGGCAGAGCCTCGTAACGAGAAATTGAAGGAACTTAACTCTTACAGGGGCAACCACAGGGGATTGTCCATACCGCGCTCAGGTACGGTTGATACATGCGAAATATTATAGATAAAATAGGCTATGAAAACAATGAAGTAAAAGATATTATCGGCGAATCTGTTATTATGAAAAATTTAAAAGAACAGGTTCAAGTAGCGGCTCACCTGCCTTGGCCCATTCTTATCTTGGGCGAGACAGGTGCCGGCAAAGAAGTTGCGGCAAGAGCGATACACAATGCAGGTCCCAGACAGGACAGGGAATTTGTGTTTCTCAACTGCGGCGGAATGCCGGACACTTTAGTCGAAAGTGAACTTTTCGGATATGTAAAAGGCGCTTTTACAGATGCCAAAAAGGATAAAAAAGGAAAATTTGAAGAAGCAAACGGAGGAACTATTTTTTTAGATGAGATAGGAAATGCTCCTTACAAGCTTCAAATCTCTTTGCTACGGGTACTTGAAACCGGAAAAATTGCGCCCGTCGGTGCGAATCGTGAAAAGCCTGTTGATGTAAGAATCATCTGCGCCACAAATAGGACCTTAGAGGAATTAAAATACCATAAAAAAGGAATAAGGAACGATCTTCTTAATCGTATCGGCGCATTGATTATCACGGTTCCGCCGCTTAAGGATCATAAAGAAGATATTTCTGATTTAACTAAAAATTTTATTCAAGAGTTTAATGAGCAAGTCAGTGTGTTCACCGGAGAAAAAACTTTGGAAATATCAATTTCCGAGAATGCCATAGACAGATTGAAGCAATGGGATTTTCCGGAGGGAAATGTCCGGGAGTTGAGAAATATTTTACAAAGAGCAATTATGCTGTCAGGTAAAGCAAATGGCGCAATTACAGCAGAGGATGTTGAAAAAGCAATTAATTTTTGGGAATTTGGAGAAGTCCGAATTCATTCAAATCGCTTCAGAGACCTGCTTGAAGATGACTATACGGAATATGCAAAAAGAGTAAAAGGCATGAAAAATGCTCAAAAAATGAGGATAATGGAGATAGATGAAGAGACGTTAAATGAAAAAGAAAGAATATGTTATGAAAAATTATTGGAAGAAAACGGCACGATAAATCATCTTGCCAAAAGACTGAAAATATCAAGATCAGAACTCTCAAAAAAGCTGAAAAAACTCGGCATCGTAAACAGAAAGTAATCCGTCTTAACTTTTGTAAAGCTTACATACCTTACATTCAATTTATCATCCCCTACATATACCCCTTACTTCAGCGGGGTATAACTTTTCTTTAATTTCTTTAATAACAAGCTGTTAGTTTTTATTGACAGATTGGCACTGTTTTTGCTTGAACATATAGCATATCTGATTTCAAACGACGCTTTACGATAGGGACATAAGGGGGTGGTGAACATCAGGCTATGCTTTACCGGTACAGAGAATAACGGAAGTATCAAGTAACTTTTTTAACAAGGAGGGTTTTATGAAAGGAGCTAAAATTAACTGTTTGCTGGCAGGTGTTCTCCTTATCCTGTCAATTTTTTCATTCGGAGGGGTAACACTTAACATCGGCTGGGCCGCTGACCAGACTTCCCAGATAGCTGACAATATGGTACCTTTCGGAAATTATGTCGCGGTAAGTTTTAAAAACCAGAACGGACTTTATCTTTACAATGGGACATCGTGGAGCAAATTAACCGAATGGAATCCAGAAGATATGCTTGTCAGGGGAAGCAGTTTAGTTGTGGATTTCGGGGAAAAAGGTCTTTATCAATATGACGGCTATTCACTGACCGGATTAACAGGCTGGAGCCCATCCGCTATGGTTACATGGGGAAATAATCTGGCTGCGGATTTGGACAGCATCGGGCTTTATAAATATGACGGTGCTTCATGGATCGGATTAGCCGGCTGGAATCCGGAAGATATGGTTGCATGGGGAAGTAAATTAATCGTGGATTTCGGTGCAAACGGTCTTTGGCAGTATAACGGCAGTTCATGGAGCGGATTAGCCGGTTGGAATCCGGAAGATATGGTTTCGTGGGAAAGTAAATTAATCCTCGATTTCGGTACAAGCGGCATCTGGCAGTATGACGGCAGTTCATGGAAAGGACTTGCCGGTTGGAATCCGGAAAATATAGCTGCATTCGGAAGTAAACTGGCAGCAGATTTCGGCGCAAACGGCATTTGGCAGTATGACGGCAGTTCATGGAGGGGTTTAGTCGCTTGGAATCCGGAAAATATAATGGCATTCGGAAATAAGCTGGTAGGGGATTTCGGTGCAAACGGGCTTTGGCAGTATGACGGCAGTTCATGGAGCCGGCTGTCCGATTGGAATGCGGCAAAAACAGTTGTGTGGGGAGACAAACTGGTAGCAGATTTCGGAGATAAAGGAATCTACTATTATAAAAGCAACGGATTTCAGAAGTTCGACTATTCCACATTAGCAGGTACGCCCGGAGGTTCTAACCGTAAGCCTGTAGCATATCCTTTATCTCTTACGGCAGATCCGGCAATACCTTATCTGGAAAAACAGCTTATCGCGACGGATGCTGACGGCGACCGGCTGAATTATGAACTGACTGCACCGACAAGAGGTTCAGGCTATTCGGAAGCTTTTATCAGCCCGAGTTCAGGCATGTTGTATGTAACATTATCTGGTGATGGAACTCGTTCAATAAGGCTTCCTTATCATGTCAGCGACGGTAAGATATTCAGCGACTCGGTAAATATCAGCATTGAGGTGGCAGCTTCTTCTGATGAAAGACTTTTCGGCAGAGAAGAAGTTGACGCCAGAACTTATGCCGGTTTTGGGGTTGCCAATTTCAGGAGCGATTTGTTAGGAGCTGCCGGTGAAGACCCGACAGTCCCTGCTTCAGTTGATTTGAGCGGCAACTTCCCTGTTCCGGGCAGTCAGGGAGGGCAACAAAGCTGTGTAGGATGGGCAACCGCTTATGCCTTAAAGACTTATCAGGAAAAGGTTGAGATGGGCTGGTCTCTGAATACCGCCGGTCATTTATTCAGTCCGGCATTTGTCTATAATCAGATCAATGGAGGACAAAATATACCGACTTACATATGGCGTGGATTGGATATTATCAAAAATAAAGGATGCGCCACTTTTGCGACTATACCCTACGATCAAACCGATTATCGGACACAGCCCCGCGCTGAGGCTTTTCAGGAAGCACTCAATTTTAAAGCTAAAGAATGGAAGAGGCTCAACAGCACGCCCTCAGAAATCATAG
>DZCT01000213.1 GCA_022736535.1 Desulfatirhabdium butyrativorans
ACTTCCCCTGCTGAGACAAAAGAAACATCATATCATCTCGGCACTTTTTTTATTCCGAAAATGGTTGAGGATGAACATAAGGGAATATTTATTGATCTGCTTAAAGAAATTGAGAAGCGGACAGAAAAGAAATTCACCGTTCATCTGTGGCCTGCGAAAAGAACATTCAAATATTTTGATGAAAAAAAAATTATCGGTCTTTTTCCTGCGGTGGAGCCGCTTTCACAGACAGAAGTTTCAAACTCGGTGACATCAGATGTTTTTTACATGAAAAGAGAATTTGTCTTTACCCGTGAGAATGACGTATCAAACAATATCAAAGACCTGGAAGGAAAGCGGGTCGGACTGACCTTCGGATATACATACAGCAGTGAATTGCTGTCAAATCCGAATATCAGATTCGACTATTCCAAAGACGACATCACCAACATGAAGAAACTGGGCATGTCCAGAACAGATGCTTTTATTGTTGAAGAGTTTTCGGGACTGGCAGCCTTGAAATTAAGCGGTGTCAGAAATATCCGCTATAATCCTGCCGTGCCGCTGTATGAGCGAAAAGTCTGCTTTGCTTTTCAGCCCGCAGAGACCGGAACCCTTCTTGCAAAAGCCTTTTCCGATGCGATAAAAGAAATGAAACAGGACGGGACCCTGAAAAATCTTCTCGGCGTAAGTGAGGAATGGGTAAAAATGCTTCCTGAAAAATAGATCAAGGTATTTTCAGCAGAGGTGATCGCAGGGTGTCATTCTGAGCGGGCGAAGAGGGGTTCGGGGTTAGGGGTGAGGGGTTCACCCCTTACCTCTGACCTCTGACCCCGTACCTGTTTATCGTTTGGGGTTCGCAGGTTCACCCCTTACCTCTGACCCCGTACCCCGTACCTGTTTATTGTCGGGGTTCGCAGGCTCACCCCAACCTGTTTGTTGTCGGGGTTCGCAGGCTCACCCCAACCTGTTTGTCGGGGTTCGCAGGCTCACCCCAACCTACTTGAAATCCAACGCATTCTGAAGTTTTCCGTACCTGTTTATTGTCGGGGTTCGCAGGCTCACCCCAACCTACTTCTTGAAATCCAACGCATTCTGAAGTTTTTCGCCGAAAGAACCCACCGAGGGCTTCTTTACATCTTTGGCGTATTTATGCCAGTTGCCTTCCTCAGCCGCATCCCCGGTGCCGAGCGTGATTTTCCGGCTGTCCGGGTGGATTTCCTCAATTGTCACCGTGATGGCATCGCCTTCTTTCAGCTTTTCGATAACAGAAGGTTTCTCTGATTTGGCGATTTTGGATTTGGGAAGAAGTCCGGTCACGCCGGGTTCCAGTGTGACAAAATAACCGAATTTCTCCTTTTTTTCAATCGTTCCCTCCACAGACTGACCCACAGCATATTTTCCCGTCACATCTGTCCAGGGATCGCCTTCCGCGTCTCTGATGCTCAGAGAGATTCTGTGCTTTGCCATGTCAATCTCTTTGACCATCACATCAACGAGTTCTCCTGTCTTCACAACATCTTCCGGCTTCAGGACCCGTTTTTTCCAGCTTATTTCGCTGATATGAACCAATCCTTCGATGCCGGGGGCAATTTCCACAAACGCGCCGAAATTCGTACACCGGGTCACCTTTCCTCTGATCTTGTCGCCGATGCGGAACAGCTCTTCTTCAGACTCCCAGGGATTGCCCGTGACCTGTTTGACGGAAAGCGAAATTTTCAACTGATCCGCTTTTTTTCCGGGTTCGATTCCCGTGACCTTTACCGTCAGCAAATCGCCGACGGTCAGAACTTCTTCGGGCTTTTCCACTCTTGACCAGCTCAGTTCCGAAACATGAACCATTCCTTCCACGCCCGGGAAAAGTTCCACAAATGCGCCGTAAGGCATCAGGGTTGTCACCTTGCCTTGCAGCACTGCACCGACTTTGACATTTTCCAAAAATTTCTTTTTTCCCACTTCTGCCTCCTGCTCCAGCAGGCTACGTCTTGACACCACAATGTTTCTGCCGCTTTCCTCAAAACGCACGATAAGGAAAGGATAGGTTTTTCCGATATATGCTTCAGGGGATTCGGTGAATCTCAAATCTATCTGGCTGACCGGACAGAAAGCTCTCCGCTGAATGACTTCCACATAGAAGCCGCCTTTGCACTGTTCGGTCACTTTCCCTTCCACCGGAATCCGGTTCGAATATGCCTCCTGTAAAAGATTCAGGCCCCCGGCGCCGGAAATGGCACGGGAAAGCCGGATTTCGCTTTCATTGTAAGATACGATATACAGGTCCAGCACATCGCCGATACGGAAGGGCAGTTCGCCGTTTTCATCTGAAAGCTCGGCTTTGTCCACCGCGCCGTCAATTTTGCTTCCGGTATTCACAAAAACGCTGTCCCTTCCGATGGAGATAATTTCTCCCCTCACCCTGTCGCCGACCCGCACTTCCTCATTCATACCGGAAGAATATGACGCGAGAAGTTCCGCAAAACTCTCTCCCTTATTGCTATCCAGATAGGAACTGACAACATCGGTAAACCCTTTTGAATTTTTGTATGTTTTATCTTTTTTTATCATCTCATCCGACATGATTGGCTCTCCCGAAAAAATTGAGAATTGAGAATTGAGAATTGAGAATTGAGAAATAAAACAGGTAACAGGTAACTTGTAACCTGTTACCTGTTATAGGACTCCTCAATTCCCGTTTCTTTTGAAAATTCTGACAGATTAATATATAAATCGCAAGCTTTTTTTATTGAGAAGTGAGAAAGGGGTTCGGGGTCAGAGGTAAGAGGTCAGGGGCAGGGCAGCCGACTCTCTCACCCCGAACCTCTCACCCCGCACCCCGTACTCACTTCTCGCGTTTCTCCGCCAGCGATTCCAGCAGGAAAATAATTTCGATCATATCGGTTCTGCCGTTGCCGTTGACCTCCGTGGAAATGCCGGAAGTGCTGACGCCGACCAGCGTTTTCAAGCCGAGTACGACTTCTTTCAGCCGGTTGTCCGCAGCAGAAGCGCCGCTGTTCAGATTGTTGCGGTAAATTTTGGAAATCCTGTTCAGACCGTCATCGCCGGTCAGCAGAATATCGAGATCGCCGTCACCGTCATAATCGCCCCAGACCGCAGCCCCGTGGCTCACGCCCGTCAGTTCCGCCTGAATATCCGTAAAACTGCCGCTGTCATTGCGATAAACTTCGGCGGTGCCTGTACCGCCGTCATCGCCGGTCAGCAGAATATCGAGGTCCCCGTCATTGTCATAATCGCCCCATTCGCCGGAACTGTAACGGACGCCCCTCAGTTCGGCAGTCAGCGCTGTAAAATTTCCGCCTCCGTCGTTCCGGTAAATTTTGGCAATGTCGTAGCCGGTGATGAGAATATCAGGGTCCCCGTCATTGTCATAATCGCCCCAGCGTGCGGAACCGCTGCTCACCTCCGCAAGATTCACGGCGATGTCCGTAAATTTTCCAGCGCCGTCATTCCGATAAACCTTGGAAATCCGGTTCATGCCGTCATGTCCGATGATAAGAATATCGGGATCGCCGTCTTTGTCATAATCGCCCCACGCGGCGGAGCTGTACGACAGAGGGGGCAGACCGGCATTGACAGACGTAAATATCCCCCCGTCATTCCGATATACCTCGCTGACACTCTCCCCGTTTTCATTGTCATATCCGGTCAGCAGAATATCGAGGTCTCCGTCTCTGTCATAATCTCCCCAGACCGCCGCGCCGCTGTAAACATCAGGCAGCCCCGGACTGATGCTTGAAAAACTTCCTTTGTCGTTGCGATAAATTCTTGTAATACTTTTGGAACCGTCATATCCGGTCAGCAGAATATCGGGGTCCCCGTCACTGTCATAATCTCCCCAGACCGCAGAGCAGAAATAAACGCCGGTCAGCGCGGTATGCACATAGAAACGGCCCGCTTCGTTCCGATAGATTCTGAAAACGCCGACACCCTCATCATAATCGTATCCGGCTAAGAGAAGGTCCAGATCGCCGTCATTGTCATAATCGCCATAGCCCGCCGCGGCAGTTCGGGCAAGACCGATCAGGTCTGCGGCAATATCCGTGAAAGCGGCAATAATCTTAAAGCTTGAATTTGCGCCTGAAATCATGTTTCCCGAATCATCTTCAGCATCTGCTTTGATGGCAGCATAATATTGCTGACTGCTTTGCAGATCGCTTTTCGGAACAAGCGTTATCACGGTTTTGAGGGAATTGATGCGTGCCGTGAAAGGGACGTCGGCGCCGCCGATGCTGTTTGTCCGCAATATCAGCAGGTCGGCGACATTTGAATCGGTGATGGCGCCGCCGTTGTTTTTCAGCCGCACCGGTTCGTTAAAGGTGATAATGACGCTCGTATCCGGCGCAATATCCTCTTCGCCGTCTGCCGGAGAAATTTTGACGACAGGCGGTTCTGTGTCGGCAGTCGTAAATGTGGTGCCTGCGGGGTCCACGGCATTGTCCGAAGCGTCTTCCACGACTGCGCCTCTGACCCCGGCATAATACTGCTGAGAACCCGAAAGAGCATCGCTCGGAACAAGGGTTATCACTGTTTTTGTGCTGTTGATGTACGCGTCAAAGGGAACATCGGAACCCTCGGCATTGTTTTTCTTGAAAATCAGAAGCGTATTCAGCACATCGTCTGTAATCTCCGTGTTATCCGAAAGCCTGACGGCTTTGCTGAAGGTGACGGTGATATTGACATCCGCACCGATGTTTTCGGCACCGTTTGCCGGAGAAAACGTGACGCTCGGCGCGGCGGTAACAGTGATCGAAAACTGCTTTTCATAAATGAGACCCTGACTGTCGCTGACGCGCACACGGATGCTGTAACTGGCTTTTGTTGCAAGGCTGAACACCACTTTGCTTTTCAACTGACTGCCTTCAATGCCGAATGCCGTGTTGTCTGTGCCGCCGTCTCCGGAAATCAGCGCGTAAACATGGGTATCGCCGACATCCTGATCCGAGGCGGAAAATTCGCCAACCGTCGCGCCGGCAGGCTGTCCTTCGGATACAGTGCTTTTACTCAGCGTAATATCCGTGGGCGCGTCATTCACATTTTTGACAACCACGGTAAATGATTTCTCGAAAGTTCCGCCGTTGCCGTCATCGGTTTTGACGCGGATGCTGTAACTGCCTTTGCTTTCATAATCAAATTTTGACAAAGTTTTCAAGGTTCCGGATTCGATATTGAAAAATCCGTTGCCGGTACTGCCGTCTCCGGATACGAGTGTGTAACTGTGATTGTCAGCCGGGTCAGGATCAACGGTGCTGAAAACGCCGACATTCGTTCCCGAAGGCTGATTTTCGTCCACCGAGCCGCCGCTCAGAAGAATGTCGGTCGGCGCCTGATTGGAAGTTCCGGACTGTCTGACTTCAACCGTTTTCGGACTGCCGGTTGCGCCGGTTGCGGCAAAGGTCAGCGAGCCGGTTCGGGATGCGCCCGTGTTCTGCTGGCAGGTTACGGTAACAGTTTCGTTATTTGCACCGGAAAGCGGATAAACCGAAAGCCAGTCAAGGGATTCGGAAACAGACCAGTTCAGTGTGCCGGTGCCGGTATTGGCAACTGTAAAGGTCGTTGCGCCGCCGGATGCCGGAACCGTCTGAAAATTCGGCGAGACCGACAAGACCGGCTGAATGATTGATCCGGCTGCCTGCTTCACCGAAATGGTTTTGGGAGAACCGCCCGCGCCCGTGGCTGTTACCGTGACCGTGCCGGTTCTGACATCGCCGGTATTGGCGCCGAATGCCAGCACAATCGCGCTGCTTTCGCCCGCGCCGACTGTCCCTGCGGCTCCCAGCGTAACTGTAAGCCATGAGGCATTGGATACAGCCGTCCAAGTCATTGAACCTGTACCCGTATTTTTCATCACAAAGGCATTCGTGCCGCTTGCTGCCGCAACTTCCTGAGATTCCGGGTCTATGGACAGAATTGCCTGTTCCGTGATGCCGGATGCCTGTTTCACTGTCACGGTTTTCGGAGAACCCGTCGCGCCGCTTGCCGTGACCGTGATGCTGCCGGTCCGGGCGGTACCGCCCGAGCTGAGATCGTTTGCCTGATGGCTTACCATCAGCGAGGCGTTTCCGGTTCCTGATGTGCTGCCAATCACCGTCAGCCATGCCGCATCCTTTGTAACGCTCCAACTCAGCGTACCGGAGCCGGTGTTTGCAATGTCAAAGGTGACCATTCCGCTGCCGGCAGACACGTCCTGAGACGCTGGCGTCACAGACAGAATCGGCGTTCCTGTCGAAGCCGCTGCCTGCGTTACGGAAATGCTTTTCGGACTGCCGGACGCTCCGGAACCCGTAATGATAATTTCGCCGGTTCGGGCTGAACCGGTATTTGCCTGAGCCGTGACGGTAATCGAGCCTGCGCCTGTTCCCGAAGTCTGGGAAAGCGAAATCCAGTCCGGCGACTCGGAAGCAGACCAGATCAGGGTCCCGGAGCCGGTATTTGCAATTGTCAGTGTGGCAGTCGAAGCGGCAGCAGCAAAATCAAGCGATGTCGGCGTGACGGATAAAACCGGTTCCTGTCCGGCTGCTGCCTGCGTGACGGAAATTGTTTTGGGGCTGCCGGTTGCGCCGGTCCCTGTGACGGTAATCGTTCCGGTTCGGGATGCACCCGTCTCATTTGCTTCATAAGTGAGGGTAATCTCAGCATTGCCGGTCCCCGAAGTTTTGGAAGGTGTGAGCCAGCTCAATGACTCAGAAAGGGTCCAGCTTAATGTTCCGCCGCCGGTATTTTCAATTGCCAGCGTGGCAGTGGATGCCGCGGACAAAAGATCAAGAGATGCCGGGGTCACAGACAATACTGCCGGCGCTGCTTTGGCGGTGAATTTCGCGCTTGCCGGCGCAATATCATTTCCGGCAAGGTCTTCCACCATCGCGCCCACCCCGATATAATAAACCTGTGAATAATCCAGTTCCGCGCTCGGCGTCAGCGTAACAACCGTCGCATCTGTAATCGTTCCGGTAAACGCCGCATCTTCCCCGGACACGTCTGTTTTTTTCAGCATGAACAGCGTGGGCAGGTCCTCATTCTGAATTTCAACTTCGTTTGTTTTTCTCACCGGCTCGCTGAAGGTCAGTTTGATTGTCGTATTGGTTTCAATGTTTTTTGCATTGTTTGCCGGGGAAAAGGTTACGGTGGGCAGAATGGTGTCTTTGCCGGTATGCAGAATCGTTCCGGCTTCGCCCACGGACCAGCCGTTGGTCGCGTCATCGGCAAAACACAGGCCGTAAAATGCTTTGGTTCCGACCGATTCATCTGTCCATGTATTGCCGCTGTCGTCTGTGTATAGAATCGTTCCGGCATCGCCCGCCACCCAGCCTTTTGCCGCGCTGACAAACCACACGCCGTTGAGATCATCGGACACGCCCGAACTTTTCAATGACCATGCTGCACCGCCGTTACCGGTGGACAGAATCGTGCCGGCTGCGCCGACAGCATAACCGTTATCGGCATTGACAAAATGAACTGCCGTAAGATTATTTGCAGTGCCTGAAGTCTGCTCTGCCCAATTTGCGCCGCCGTCTCCGGATTTCATGATGAGACCGCCTTCTCTGACTGCCCGGCCGTTGATGCTGTCGGGAAAATAAAGCGCATTAAAGGGGTTGCCCAGGCTCATGTTGGGAATCCAGCTTTCGCCCCGGTCCAGAGTTCTCAGAACAAATACGCCTGCTGTCCAGCCTTTTTGTGTGTCGGCAAATCGGATGCTTTTCAGATCAAAATCAACATCCGATGTCAGGGCTTTCCACGTTGCGCCGCCGTCTGTCGTGGACAATACGGTGCCGGCTGCGCCGGATGCCCAGCCGGCGGTGCTGTTCACAAAGCAGACACTCAGCAGATTGCCTGTGACGCCGGATTTCTGAGAAGTCCAGGTTCCGCCGCCGTCGGCGGTGTGCAGGACGGTTCCGCCGTCGCCGACTGCCCAGCCGTTCAAGTTGTCAGCAAAAGACACGCCTCTGAGGGTTTTTGCTGTTCCGGATTTTTGAACCTCCCATTCCGCGTGAGCATGGCTCACGGTCAGAGACAGGAGCAGGACAGTTAAGATAAAAAGAATTTTTTTGAACATTTGTTTTCCTCCTTTGTTTAAGATTTCTCGCTGCGCTCGAAATGACAGTGCGGACACGTCCGCTCGAAATGACAGTGTCTGCGCCGCGGTCCGGTTTCCGGTGTCGGTGTTCTCGTTTCGTTTTTTTTAGGCTCTCATCTCGGCGTCAACTTGACGTCGGCGTGCTTTTGCCTCTTGCGTGTCCTTCCGGAAGCAAGTCGTTTTCGGACGGGGTTTTGAAGTGTCTGCCCGCGGTCCGGTTTCTCGCTGCGCTCGAATGTTTAAGATTTCTCGCTTCGCTCGAAATGACAGTGCTGCGCTCGAAATGACAGTGCGGACACGTCCGCTCGAAACGACAATCACAGAATT
>DZCT01000671.1 GCA_022736535.1 Desulfatirhabdium butyrativorans
CAAAACTGCTTTTGGAAAAAGACAGTTTTGTTATTGATATTGCAAATTTTTTCGGGTATCTGGGAGAAAAAATCGGAAATTTTCTTTCTCCCGGACGCCGTGAGAAATTTTCAGCGTACAATGTCATGCTGATCGAAAAATCTTACGAACTGACCGTAAACACCATGTCGCCGGCGCTGCCGCCGGAAACCGAAGGGAGACATATATTTTATGTCACGGTGTCCGGGGCAGTGGGCGGCGTGGGCATTCTCACGCTGTTTGCGGAGCTGCCGGTTACCACGATTCTGATGCTCCGGGCGGTTGCAGATATAGCAAAAGACGAAGGCGAAGATTATCGTCACTTTGATACCAAGATCGCGGCATTGGAGGTGTTTGCGCTGGGCGGCAATGCCGTTGATGAGCAGACCGGCGAAACCGGATATTACGCGGTTCGGGCATTGCTTGACAAGCCTTTGGAGGAATCTTCCAAAGATATAGCCAAAAAGGGCGCGGCAGGCATCGGCGCGCCTTTTGCGGTTCAGTTTGCCGCCAAAGTTGCCGCCCAATATCAGACAGTGCTGTCCGCACAGGTCACAGCCAAAGCTGTTCCCATTGTCGGCGCTGTCGCCGGCGCTGTCATCAACATTATTTTCCTTGATCTTTTTCAGGACAAAGCCCGGGGACATTTTATCGTGCGCCGTTTGGAGAGAAAATACGGCATTGAAGAAGTAAAGCAGTCATACAATGAGATTGAGACGCCGGCATACAGCGGCATTCTTACGGATAAAAGCAGAACTGAGGTATCGGCGGCAGAAGCCGACAGCATACTGAGGTCTCATGTGTGGGCGTCTATGGGATTGGGGCTGATTCCTTTGCCGCTTGCGGATATGGCAGGCTTAACGCTTGTTCAGATCAATCTGCTCAGAAAACTTTCCAAAAGCTACGGCATTCCTTTTTACAAGGGAGCGGTAAAAAATATTCTGTCCGCTTTGCTCGGAGGACTGACGCCGGTATCTGTTTCAGGACCGCTGGCAGCCAGCATAGCGAAATTTATTCCCGCAGCCGGACAGACCGCAGGAGTGATGACCATGCCGCTCATTGCAGGCACGGCAACTTACGCTCTGGGCAAAGTCTTTATTCAGCATTTTGCTTCGGGCGGAACATTTCTCACCTTTGATCCTGAAAAAGTGAAAGCATATTACAGGGAAATGTTTGAAGAAGGAAAAAAGGTCGCGAAAGATATGAAGTAAGGTGGGCAGCAAGCTGCCCACCCTACAAACTACAAGCAAAAGGAGTAATACAGATGAGCAAATTCATTAAACCGATGATTTTTATCTCGCTGGGTTTGGCGCTGGCTTTTCCGATTTTCAGCCTCAGTTACTACACCATGGTTCGCACGTCAACGCCGCAGTTCTGCGCGTCCTGCCACGAAATTCAGTTTGCCTACAATACGTGGAAAACCTCAACTCACACCAACAATGCCCACGGCTTTGTCGCTGACTGCATGGACTGCCATCTGCCCGCGCCCCATGACACGTTTGACTTCTTCTACGCAAAAACCGCGCACGGCATCAAAGACATTTTCGTGCATTTCACTCAGGATGTCTATGACCACGAAAAAAACCGCCAAACAGCATACAGTTCTTTCAAAAATGAGCAATGTCAGAAATGCCATCTGAATCTGCTTTATATTCCGAACAAGCGCGGGGCAATGCTGGCGCACCGTTCGGTTCTGTATCCGAAACCCGGATACGAGAAAAAATGTGTTGACTGCCATCAAAATCTGGTTCACAACAGGAGAGATGTTTACAGATATAAGCAATATCAGAAGTCATATCAGGGATCAGGGAT
>DZCT01000214.1 GCA_022736535.1 Desulfatirhabdium butyrativorans
CCTGCGACCCCCGACCTACATTTTTCTCTTAACTTAACGGCATTGACGCGGAGCGTGGGAACGAGAATTTCAGTGTCTTTCATAACTTTCGTGCTTTCGCGGTTCGCCTTTCGCTTTTCATATTTCATATTTCATCTTTTCTTCTTGATTTAACATAAAAAAAATTTTAAATTTTTATTTCATTCATCAATGCAATAAAATTATTAATGAAATACCGGAAATAAGTCAAGTATTTTATAAAGACAGCGCATTCGGTATTCAAGGATCAGAAGGGAATAATATGTCTGAATTAAACAGAAAAATAGGTTTTATCGGTGCCGGGAACATGGGAGAAGCCATGACGGGCGCGATCATTCAGGGGCAAATCACGCCTGCTTCGCGCATATATGTCAGCGATGTCAGCCGGGAGCGTTTAGATATGATGCGCCGGACCTACGGCGTTCAAATTTTGACGGACAATTTCAAGCTTTTCTCAGAATGTGACATTGTGATGATCGCGGTCAAACCCCAGCAGATGAATCAGGCGCTTTCGGAGATTGCAGGGCATAAAGATTATGCGGTAAGGGAACGGAAATTAATCATTTCCATTGCAGCCGGGATTCCGATACGGAAAATCGAAAACATGCTTTACGGCTCCCCTATACTGAAATTAGATGAAAATTCCCGGAAAAATCTGCCGATTATCCGGGTGATGCCCAACACGCCCGCGCTGGTTCTCTCCGGCATGTCCGGCATGAGTCCGAATCTTTACGCCTCAGCCGAAGATATAAGCATCTGTAAGCGCATCTTGGAATCAATGGGAAAGGTCATTGAATTTGAAGAAGAAAAATTAGATGCCGTCACAGCTTTGTCCGGCTCAGGTCCTGCGTATTTTTTTTATCTGGCGGAGGCGATGACAGCAGACGGCATTCACTTGGGCTTCACGCCGGAACATGCGGCTGAACTCACGCTCGGCACGCTTCAGGGCTCGGTAAAGCTCATGGCGGAGCGGAATGAATCTCCCGAAAGTCTGCGCCGGAAAGTCACTTCCCCGGGCGGCACCACGGAAGCGGCTTTGAAAGTCATGGAAAGCCATCATCTCAAGCAGATCATCGTGGATGCCGTTGCCGCCGCGGCTCGACGTTCAAAAGAATTGTCCGGAGATTAAGTTTTTGATTTGAAAGTGTTTTTAAAGTGATTTTGCTTTTTGCCACGAACAGACATAAATGATTTCACGAATAAATCACGAATTATTATAAATAAAAATTCGTGATTTCTGTTCGTGAACAATTTGTGTTCATTCGTGGCTAATCATCTTGGTCAATCGCGGCGGTAAGCCCCAAATCTCCCAGAATTGAATACAGACACGGCACCGCAATCAGAACCAGCACCGTTGACGCCATCAGCCCGAAGACAATGCTGGTTGCCAGCGGAATCAGAATCTGCGCCTGAAGGCTTTTTTCCGCCAGCAGGGGCAGCAGACCCGCAATGGTCGTGAGCGAGGTCAGCATCACTGCCCGGAACCGTTCCCGGCTCGCCTGCCGCGCCGCGTCCGAAATCTTCAGCCCCTCCTGTCTTCGGATTTTGACAAATTCCACCAAAAGAATGGAATCGTTGACCACCACGCCGGAAAGGGAAACAAAGCCCATCATGCTGGGCATACAGAGTTCAAGCCCCATCAGGATGTGTCCCCAGACCACGCCGATCAGCGCAAAGGGAATCGCCGCCATCACGACAGCCGGTTCGCTGTAACTGCGGAACTGGAAACTGAGCAGAATGAAAATGCCGATCACGCCGATGAGAAAACCCCTAAGCATGGAACTTCCTGTTTTCTTTGATTCTTTGGATTCGCCTTCAATCATCACGCGCACCGAAGGATACTCGCTTTCGATTTCCGAGAGAAATTCTTTTTTAAATTTCTGCACGATTTCCGCGGCATTTGCCATCCGGGAATCAATATTTCCCTGCACCGTCACCGTGCGCTGCCCGTCAATCCTCGCAATGCGGGCATAGCCTCTGCCGGATTCAAGCACTGCCGCTGTGCCGAGGGGAATCTGTTTTCCCCCGGGCAGCGTGACATGAAAATATTCAAGGTCCGCAAGGCTGTTTTGATCCTCGTCTTTCAGCCGCACGTCAATCTCATAAGATTCTTTTCCCACCTGAATTTCATCAACGGTCGTTCCGTAATAGGCGGTTCTCAGTTGCGCCGCAATCATCCGGGCATTCAGACCCGCGGCCGCAGCGCCTTCCCGCATCCGAATCCGCACTTCCGGCTTGCCGGGGCGCAGGTCGTCAAACACATCAAAAACGCCTTTGAACTGAACAAACCAGTTCTGTATTTTCAGCGAAGCGGATTTCAATGCTTCAAGATCGTGTCCTTTCAGGCGGATTTCAATGGGAAGCCCCCCGGGAACGATAGCCGGCTCCGTGAATTTCATAAAAATCACGTCAGGAACATTGCCGATATGTTGCCGCCACGCGTTCTGCACATCATCCACCCGCGCATTCCGAACTTCGGCTTTCAGCAGATCAACGCTGACGCTGACAACGTGGGGACCGTTTTCATACGCGTCGGCATTTTGATTATACCGGGTTGAGACATTTTTCACCAAAGACTGTTTTCCGGGCTGAAGGGGCGTAAATTCGGCGTTGACCTTTTCAAGCGCGTCTGTGATGCGTTTCACAACAGCTTCGGTTTTTGTCAACGGCGTGCCCTGGGGCATCAGCACCCGGACTTCAATCACATCGCCGTCAATATCGGGAAATGCCCGAAATTTCAGTTTGCCGGAAGCCACCATTCCCACCGAAAGAACAAAAGCCCCGACAACAAACCCCACAAACAGATAGCGCCACGTTACCGCAAAGTCAACGACGCTGCCCAATATGCTTTCCCGAACCCATTCAATGCCTGCGTCAAACTTTTTTCTCAACCCTCCGGTTTTGTTCGGATCGTAATTTTTCAGGGAATGCACCAGATGATGCGGCAGAATGCAGAACGCCTCCACAAAACTGACGCACAGCACCAATATCAGAATCACCGGCATGACTTTCAGGACTTTTCCGATATGTCCGTGCAGAAAGGAAATAGGACCGAAAACGCAGACCGTCGTGAGAAATGATGAGAACACGCCGATTTTAACTTCGCTTGTTCCCTCAATCGCGGCATTCAGAACCGATTTGCCTTTTTTGAGATGGGTGGCAATGTTTTCGGAAATGACGATGGCGTCGTCCATGAGCAAACCCAGGGCAATCAGAAGCCCGACCATGGTAATCATGTTGATGGAATAATCGAATTGCGGGATAAAGAAAAACGCGCCGAGAAAAGAAACCGGCAAGCCCATTGCCACCCAGAAGGAAAATTTGAAGCTGAAAAACACCCACATGCTCAGAAACACGAGAATCAGCCCCTGAATGCCGTTTGTGACCAGGAGTTGCAGCCGGTCCCGCACAATGGACGCCACATCCTGCGTGAGCGTGAAGCGCACTTCCGGAGGCTTGATTTTCTCCTCTTTTTCAAGAAAAGTTTTGACCGCATCTACAATATTCAGCGCGTCTTCGCTTTTAGTTTTGGTGATTTGCAGGAGTCCGGCGCGCTGCCCGTTAAAGAGAATTTTGTCTTCATCCAGTTCAAACACATCCCGGATCAGCGCGATTTCGCCCAGACGAATCTCCGCGCCGCTTTTGCCGGAAACAACCACCAAATCTTCAAATTCAAGAGGACTGCGCCGCTGATCCGTAAAGCGGATGAGAATTTCCTGCGCTTTGGTTTCAATGGTTCCCAGCGGCATGTCAACGCTCTGGCGTGAAATCGTGTCGGCAATGTCGGTGACAGAAATGCCGTACTGCATCAGCGCCTGTGCAGAAACCTGAATGCGAATCTGATGATCCGAAAATCCCTGAATCGTGACCTGCGAAATTTGGTCTTCCATTTGAAGGCGTTCTTTCAGGTCTTCGCAATAGGCTTTCAAATCCGGGGGCGGCATGGGACCCGTCACGGCAAGGGAAATGACCTGATCTGTTCTGCCCAATTCCCTGATAATCGGCGTTTCAGCCTGTTCGGGAAAATCGTCAATCGCCTCCACTTCGGTTTTGATGTCATCAATGAACTGGCGGAAGTCTTTTCCTTCCTGCATTTCCGCCACGACAATGCCCATGTTTTCACGGGCTTCGGAGCGGACTTCTTCAATATGGTTTACGCTGTCAACCGCGTCTTCGATGCGCTGGCATATCGCCTGTTCCACATCCTCGGCGGTTGCGCCCGGATACAGCACCCGCACTTCCACCTGATCTGCGGAATGATCCGGAAAGGTTTCCCGGCGCAGCGAGGAAATGCTGAAAATGCCCATGACGAAGAAAATGAGCATCAGCAGATTGGCGGCGGTGGGGTGTTTTGCGAAAAAATGGATCATGGATAAAAGTCCTTTGTTATTTCAGCCACGAATGGACACGGCCGATCTTATAGCGATCTTATAAAAGGGGGGTTTCACGAACACAATACACGAATTTTTTTAAAAAAAATAATACGAATTGAATCGAAATGCCACGAAAGTTTTTATGATTCATTCGTGTTTTTCATTCGTTAAAAATTTGTGTGCATTCGTGGCTAAAAAATTCCCTTTTAAAAAAAGTGGAATTTTTCTATAATTGAATGTTCAGAATACAACGATCAATTTAATCATGCAATATAAAAAAAATCGAGGCGGCAGCGCAGAGCGGAGTGAAGAATCTCCGCCGGATTGTAAAAGCGGAGAAATTGATCAGAGTGGTTGCGAAATGAGTTTACATGCGGTATATTTTATAAAAAAGATTCGGTAAAAGAAGATGGAAATATGACGGATAAGCGTCTAATTTACAGGAGTTTAAAATATGACAATGACAAATTTTCTTCAGGAAGCTCAAAAATTTGAAATTCAGGTCTATAAGAAAAAAAAGCCCAAGGATTTGGAAGAATTAAAGCAAAATCATGTTGCGTTTTCCGGCTCGCCGCTGCGGCATCCCGCAGATGCCGAAAAGATTGTTTTAGTGGCGGATCCTTACAGCGGCAATGCTTTTTATTATGAATTTAAAGTCAGCGATATTTCTTATATGGAAGAACTTCCCAGCCTTGTGAACCCGGAGGGAGAAACCATTCCCATGGCCCGCATCTGGGTGAAAAAAAAAAGCGTGGGCGTGCGCTGTCTGCCGTTTCTTGTCGGGGATATAAAGATCATGTAGAGGGAAACACAGGGATTGTTTATAAGCAGGGCATATCGTCTGAACTCTGATTTGTCTGATGAAAGGATTGACAGGATTTTCTGTCAATCCTTTCAGGCTCGGCAAATTCGGCGTGGACAGACCTGACAGAAATCATGAAAATCCTTTAATCCTGAAAATCAGGGTTCAGACTCGTGTGATTATTTCTCATTTCTCAATTCTCAATTATCAAGTCCCCTTTCTGCGGCATGTCTCCCTTTTTCAGTCTCACGATACACATATCCGCTTCAACAGATACGGCTTGCAGCAGGGTGTCTGCGCCCTCGGCTTTGAACCATTGTCCGATGCGGACCCCGGCGCGGTCCCCGATATTGAGCGTGATGTCCGTGTCAGCGATTTCTGTCACACAGCCTTTGAGCGGATAATGTTTTTTCAGCGTTTTCAGCAGATTTTCCGAAAGCTTTTCTTTCTGGGCAAAAACAGGTTTTCCGTTTTCCAATGTTTCAAAGAGATTGTCAATTAAAATTCCTGTATGTTTATCCACCACACGCATCAGCAGCGATGCCTGATTGTTTTCATTATAAACTTCAAGAAAAATAAGTATATCCGGCATGAGCAGATTCAGATGCTCAGGCTTTTCCCACATCAGTTCCAGCAATATTTTGTCAAAGGACTTTCTTTCTGCAATTTTAAAACGTGAATATTCGATCAGCCTGCTCTGAACGGCAAAAGCAGCCAGATTTTCTGTTTTCTGATCCGAAAGGGAAATCTGCGAGTCAAAAACCATTGCCAGCGTCAATGCGCCGGAATCCTGCTTTTCAGAAGCAGGCGGCAGGCTTGCAGTTTTTGTCAGTTCATTAAACAGGGCTTCGGTTTTCTGCTGTTTTTTTTCCGCCTGCGCGATGAGAAGTTCCTGTATTTTTACCTGCTCGTAAAGACTGATCCGGCGGACAATATAATTTCCGGCTAATATGGCGCAGACCAGCAGCACGATGACCAGCCCTGCAACGATCCAATGCTGGACTTCTTTTAATCTGCCTGAATTCAGCCCGTAGTTGAAAAAAGAACCTCTTGTGGGCGTGGCGGCCCGGGTGACAGACGGTTCGGGTTCAGGCAGTTTTTCTGTTTTTCCCATGTTCGGACTGAAGTAGCTTGTCCTCGGATCTCCGTAAAGAATATAACTTGCCCAGCAGGTGTCGGGACCGTATTTTTCAATCAGATTGCATCTCGCCTGCTTGACAGCTTTGCCCACAGGCTCTCCGGCATACAGCAGCGAATAAAATTCATCAGCAAAATGACTCCCGGGTTCGTCCATAATCTCCCAGAATGTCCCCAGATAATGTTTCACGCCCGCGCGTAAAAACGCGTTTGCCAGCCCGAAAGAACCCTCTTCGCCGGACCTTATCTGACTCAGCGATACAGAACTGCTGTCCGCTTTGGTCCGCCATTCTTCGGTTCGGGCGGACTGACACGCGTTGGAAAAGATAAAAGCCGGCATTGCCGCGCCGCCCGCCATTCGGTCTATATCATTTACTGTAAAATTTCCGCCGGTCAGCCGCCATCCGCTTTGTCCGGGACCGCCGGGGTCTGTCTGTGATTTATAGTCTCCGTGACCTGCAAAATGAACAAAATCATAGCTTTTTATTTTCTCTTTCACTTCATCGGGTGTAATTTCCGCATCCAGACAGGGGTTCACCAGATTCTGATCCTGATTCAGCGCGGCGGTGTTCTGAAAAATCTTCAGCCCTTCGGAACCGGCAATTTCAAGGTCGCCTCTCGGGTTTGCCAGTATCCACAGGCTTAAAGGACTGCTCAGATGCCGGTCGTTCCCGTCGGCGATTTTCTGGCGTGTTTTGACCAGGCGCCCCATATTGAAACGCTGGCAGAGAAATCTGTCATCCACGCAGAGCAGTTCCCAGGGGATATGCACCAGTCGTTCATCTAATTTTAAAATAAGATATTCGGCGTCGGATTTTCTAAGTTTTTCTTTGACTTCCAAAGGCAGCAGTTCATCGCAGAGCATCCGTCCCACGGATTTGAGGCGCTCGAACTCATGCCCGCCGGAGCATCCCTTGCGGCTGGCCCGGTTCAGGGTTTCCGCCATTGAAACAGCGGTTCCCGCGATTTTCTCCTCATGCGAGGGCAGTTCCTCATAATGCCATATCACATCTTTCGGCGTATAAATCCCGATTTTAAGACGGTTTTTTTCGCCGGCAGCTTCAAGATAAATCGTATTATTTTTCATAGAAACCTGCATTGCTGATCTCAAAACGGAACATAAGTTTTTTCAACGGTTCTTTTTTCTCCGATCTGAGTTCAGCCGCGTGCTGCTCTAATGCGAGGCTGTAAGAACCGTAGGGCTGCCTGTCGAAAAATACATAGTCCCGGTTCAGAAAACGGGCAAAGGGCATGCCCCCTTCTCTTATCAGGGTGAGACTGACGTTTTTGGCAGCTTCTCTGCCTTTAAAGACTTTGATCCACATTCGCCAATGATCCGAGGAGAGTCCGGTTTCGTCTTTTTCAATATACATTTCTGTCTGCAGTTCGTTGATGTCTTTTCTTACAAATATGGAAGTGACAGCATCTGCGCTGTATTGTGAACCTCGGACAGCAGAAAAGCTGTTTTGCAGTGAGAGCCATTCGGGGGGAGACAATGCCGTCAGCCAGTCCGACATTTTTGTTCTGATTCTGTCTCCGACAGCCTGCAAAGCCGTGTGCAGACCTGTCTGTGCGGGAGTCTGCGCGTATTCCGTTTCATACTCGGCTAATTCCTCGTCATTCAGCAGCAGCGTTGCCAGCACAAATTCTTCCATACATTCGTCGCAGGATGCAATATGCGCTTTTACCGCTTCTTTTTCATCATCGTCAAGCGAGCCGTCAATATAGGCGCCGAGAATATCCAGTTCCAAACAGTTATCTGTCCGTTTATCCGTCCGTTTATCCGTCATTGATGCTACCTCCTTCTTTGTATTCAGAATACACAGGAAATAAAAATTTCTTACAATAGACATTTTTGGAAATAAGCTGCTGAGTCTCCCGCATCTATTCTTAGCCTGGGCTACAGAGACCGCAAAACTGTCGGAATGTCATTTCGGGCATCCGGAATGTCATTTCGAGCGCAGCGGTCGATTTTATAAAATTGGCTTAATTCCTTTGCGCTCTCCGCGGCCCAGGCTAAGAACAGATGCGAGAACCTTTTTTAAGTCTCTCGCATCT
>DZCT01000672.1:0-1557 GCA_022736535.1 Desulfatirhabdium butyrativorans
GGAAAGCGGTTCTGCGATCTGCCGGGTTAATAAAAAAGAGCCGTTTCGAAGATAACACCTCCTTTCTTCAGTTGCTGCGTTCCCCGCACGGACTGCGGAAACATCCCACCGGGGGTGCATCCGGAGTGCTGAAATGAAATTTTAGCATTTTTTATAACTGCTAAAATTCGCTGCGCTCATTTCAGCACTCCGGATTGAACGAGAAACGTGCCGCTTTTCTGCCTCAAGCCCGCAAAACCGGACAACTTGAGGCTTTTAATAAAAATACACGGATTTGATGCGCTTGTCAAATATTTTTGATTTTCTTACAAGCCGGTCTCTGCCAGTTCGTCAATCAGTTTTCTCTGCTTTTTGCTGAGGTCTGCGGGCATGTTCACATGAATGTAAACATACAGGTCTCCCGCGCCGCTGCCCTGTATATGGGGAATCCCGTGGCCGGCGAGGCGCATTTTGGTTTTGTGCTTTGTACCCGGCGGTATTTTCAGATTCAGTTCTTTGCCCTCCAGCGTGGGAACAGAAATGCTGGCGCCGAGCAGCGCCTCTGTCAGCTTTATTTCTTTTTGAATATAAATGTCATTGCCTTCCGCGCCGAACATGGGATCATCCAGCACTTTTGCCTGAATAAACAGGTCTCCCGGAAGACCTCCGTAAGGACTGGGTTCTCCTTTGCCGGAAATCCGCAGTTTTTTCCCTGTGGTCATGCCTTTGGGAATTTTCACTGTCAGATTTTCGCTCTTTCCTTTGTGCTGAAAATTGACAGTCTTAGTCGTTCCGGCTGCGATTTCCCGCAATGTCAGCGGCAGTTCATATACCAGATCGGAACCTTTGGTCTGAGGCTGCTGCTGTCTTCCGCCGAAATTCCCGAAAGGAGATGCGCCGGTATTGGTTCCGGAATTGAAAGAATAGCGTCCGCCTCCGCCTTTTCCGCCGAATGTAAAAAAATCCGCTCCGCCGATTCCCAAATCTTTGAAGATACTTGAAAAATCAAATCCTCTGAAAATGTCTTCTTCGCTGTATCGCTGACGGAATCCGCTGGAGCCGAAGGTGTCATACTGTTTGCGCTTCTCTTTGTCGCTCAGAACCGCATAGGCTTCGCTGATCTGTTTGAATTTTTCTTCAGCGGCTTTGTCTCCTTTGGCGTGATCCGGATGATATTTCATGGCAAGCTTCCGATACTTTTTTTTGATTTCTTCTTCGGAAGCGGTTTTGTCCACACCGAGTATTTTGTAATAATCTTCTGACATTTCTGATAATCCTCGCTTATATTATTATGAGTTACACACTTGAACTCGTTCCCACGCTCTGCGTCAATGCCGTCAAATTGACAATTCCGTAGGTCGTTCCCAATCGGCGCGTGGAAACGAAAAACGTATCGCTTTAAAACGACTCTGTATTTCTAAAATAAGATGAAAGTCATAAGCTGTCAAGGATATTGGTCATTCTGTATGAATCTGCGGAACGGCAGATTGTAGGGTGGGCATGAAATGCCCACCTGATTGTGCTGGTCATTCTGTATGAATCTGCGGAACGGCAGATTGTAGGGTGGGCATGAAATGC
>DZCT01000672.1:1657-1827 GCA_022736535.1 Desulfatirhabdium butyrativorans
CCATCTGATTGTGCAGCCCGTCTGAAAACATCAGGTGCATGATCTGGTGGGCAGCAAGCTGCCCACCCTACAATCCTAAAATAAGATGAAAGTCATAAGCTGTCAAGGATATTGGTCATTCTGTATGAATCTGCGGAACGGCAGATTGTAGGGTGGGCATGAAATGCCCA
>DZCT01000673.1 GCA_022736535.1 Desulfatirhabdium butyrativorans
CTTGTTCATAAATCTTTTCCTCCTGATGGCTGTCAGAAGAAATCGGATTTTTTCACAACATCCGATTTCTTTGGGAGCAGCAAAATTTGAAATTTGCCTGTGAATCCGGCTTTCATCATTTGATGATGTCAATTTTCCGCAGCCACTCTGCCACCTCATTTTGTGCGGTTTTTGCATCTTTTCCCCAAACAGCAAGACCATCCGAAATCTTTGATTTCGGACAAAGTTTTGAGATGTCCGTTACACTTTGTCCCAGACCGCTTCCGAGGTGCGTGCAAAAGGGTACAACGGTTTTTCCCGAAAAATCGTATTCCGACAAAAAGGTTCTGACCGGAGCAGGGAAGGTGCCCCACCAGATAGGATAACCGATGAAAATCAAATCATAAGACCGAATATTCTCAATTTTTGTTTTCAATGCCGGTTTATATTCGGAAGCCAGTTCCTCTTTTGCCACTTTTTTGAGATCTTCGTAATCATCAGGATACAGTTTTACTGCCTGAATTTCAAAAATATCGCCGCCCACGCTCCTGTGAATCTGATCGGCAATTTCGCGTGTGTTGCCGGTGCGCGAGTAGTAGGCAATCAGCACTTTTTTTCTGTCCGTACCTGTTGCGGCAGCATGGGAAGACAGATGCGGAAGTACGGGGGCTGCGATTCCTGCAAGCAGCCCGGCTACGGTAACTTTCAGCAGGTTCCGTCTGGTCAGATCAATCCTGTTTGCGTCTTTTGTTTCATTGGTCATTGTATTATCTATTATCCCTGTTTCCGGGTTGATGTCAGACATTCCAAAAGTTAATTCAACCCCTTCTCTTTAAGCCATTTGCTTAACAAATCTGCAATTTCAAGGTTATTCAGATCCGAGAAGGGAAAGTGCGTATTGCCGCGGATGCCGATTTCAGACAGATGCACAACGGTTACATCACCGCCGTGGCAGTTTACAGCTTCAGCCCAAAGCCTTGCCATCTCCAAACGTACACGCCACTGATCCTGACCCGGGTTTGCCGAAGGCTGCTCCGGAATGTTGTCTCCATAATAGATGATAATCGGAATCTTTGTGAGCTTCATGAAATCCGGCAGAGGTATGCCGGCAGCCTCAAGCTTACCGCCCGAACTGACTTTCGGCGGCGGCACTTCACCTTCCGGGAAAAGGAAATTACTTCCGGGTTCATAGGAAGCAACCGCGCGTACATTTTGACTTTTGATTACAGTTTGCCAGCCCATGCCGCCGCTGTGGGAATGGGTGACAAGAATTCCCTGTCCTATCTTGCTGAACAGTGCCGCAACAGCATCCGAATTAACTCCTATATCAATAGGACCCGTGTCAGGTGTCATCTGGCGGAAGTATTGCTCCAAAGCATCCGGGTTGCGGGAAAACTGCACGCCGGGGAAGAAATCCGGCCAGATTCCGACCCGGAAAATGTTGAACCATTTTTGCTCATCTGCCACCGGTGTTAAAGTAATGGGCTGAGTACTGCGTCCGGCATTGCCCCGGCGGGGCTGATCAATCACATAAACCCCGAAACCCCGTCTGAGGAAAATGTTCTGATAACCCTCGCGTCCGTCCGGTGCGGTTTCCCAAGTCTTTGAAAACTGCCCGTAGCCATGCCAGAGAACAAGAGGTAATTTACGGGCGTTCACCGGAATCTGGTAAAACACATAAGCATGATCGCCGTGGAATGTCTGTCCTTCAGGAGACATTCTGACGGGATCAAAAGTGCCGGGATTGCTAATCACAGTTCCTCCGGCTGCAAAACTGCCCTGCTCACTGATGATCATCCGCGCGGATTTGCCGTTTACGTCATTTGTTGCACATGATG
>DZCT01000215.1:0-6989 GCA_022736535.1 Desulfatirhabdium butyrativorans
AGAGGCGGTTATACCGGAAAGCCGCGGCGGTCCGAAAAACACTTCGGCTGATGATATTACCATGCTCGGTCTGGAAATTGAAAGCTGTGACAATATGTCCGAAGTGCTTTGGAAACCGAGGGATTCCGAAGAACTTTGCCGCCGCGGTCTGCATCTGTACAAAGAGCTTGAGCAGGAATGGCAGCGCCGGGGCTGGGAAATGCCCCGGATCCGCCTTCGCACGGTCATGGAAGAATCGCTGGTGAATGCGTGGATACACGGAAACCGCCGGCATCCGGATAAGTCCGTCAGGGTCCGATGGCAGTTCGGAAACGACTTCCGCTTTGAAGTGATTGACGAAGGAGAAGGATTTGACGTGAACGGTGTTCCGGATCCGACATTGAGGGAGAATATCAGCAAACCCGAGGGGAGAGGGATATTTTTTATCCGTTATTTTTCGGATCAGGTTTTATGGAAAAAAGGGGGGCGGCACATCATCATTTATTTTAAAAAACATCCGGATGCCGCTTCGGAAAAATCGGCAAAAGCGAACTCGCTGTTCGGGTAAACCCGTTAAACCCTGATACCGAATCCCTTTTGACTTTATATGATATTCTGTCAAACTTTTTTCCCACAGAGGACACAGAGAAAAAAGGACCACAGAGGACACAGAGATTTTTTTAAACTCTGTGATCTCCGTGGGCTTTTCTTCTCTGTGCCCTCTGTGGGAAAAAAAGCTTGAGGAGGAGAGAGAAAAACATGGATTTGACCATCACGCAGAACGGCGATGAGGTTCGTTTTGAAATTCGGGGAGATATTGACGAATTCGGCGCGGAAAATCTGAAACGCCGCTTTCGGGAACTGAATATGCACGCTGTCAAAGAAGCGGTTCTTGATTTCAGGGGTGTCACCCATATCGGCAGCGCAGGCATCGGAAAACTCCTGCTGTTTTATAAAGATATGGCTTTGGGCGGCGGAAAAATACGCATTGAAAATGTCTCGGAAACCGTGTGGGAGCTGTTCAATGTGCTGAAACTGAACACGATTTTTGCCATATCAAAACGCTGATTTTTTTTCGCCACGAATGAACACGAATGTTTCACGAATAAAAAAACACGAATATTTTAAATAATATATGAATCAAATTCTCGTTTCTCGTTCCCACGCTCCGCGTCAATGGCATTAAAATGTAGGTTGGGGTGAGCTTGCGAACCCCAACCTACGGAATTTACTAAATTGTCAACTTGACGGCATTGACGCAGGCAGGTGTCGGGGTTCGCAGGCTCACCCCAACCTACGGAATTTACTAAATTGTCAACTTGACGGCATTGACGCAGGCAGGTGTCGGGGTTCGCAGGCTCACCCCAACCTACGGAATTTACTAAATTGTCAACTTGACGGCATTGACGCAGAGCGTGGGAAACGAGAACTGCGGGCATCCGTGTTCATTCGTGGCAAAATTTTCTGAGATCGGAGATAAGATATGAATGAAAAAATAAGCAGAAAAAATATTCTGATTGTGGATGACGCACCTCCGAATATCCGGATATTGGTGGAAGTGCTGGCAAAAGAATATGAAATCAGCGTTGCCACATCCGGAGCCGAAGCCCTTGAAATCGCAACATCAAAAACAGAACGCTATCGGGACCCCGATCTGATTCTTTTAGATATTATGATGCCGGAAATGGACGGATATGAAGTTTGCAGAATTTTGAGACAGCATCCTCAGACCCGGGATATTCCCGTAGTTTTTGTGACAGCCAATACCGACGACGAGACCTTGAAACAGGCATTTGAGGCGGGCGGAACCGATTATGTGCGGAAACCCGTCAACCGGATCGAGCTGCTGTCACGGATCAAGTCCGCGCTGAACCAACTGGAACTGACCCGAAAACTTCTGGAAGAAGAAAAATTGGAAGGCGTGCTTGAAATGGCAGGTGCCGTCTGCCATGAATTAAATCAGCCCATGCAGTCTGTGATGGGTTTTTCCCAACTGCTCTTAGATGATATGTCGGAAGACAACCCCAAATATGAATATATCAAGATTATTAAGGAACAGATAGACAAGATGGGAAAAATTACAAAAAAACTCATGCGGATCACCCGGTATGAAACCCTGGATTATATAGAAGATACCAAGATTATTGATATTAACAGAGCTTCCGGACTGAAGAACGAAAGATGAAAGCGGTTGGGGTTCGCAAGCTCACCCCAACCTACACCTGAAACTTAAAACAGGGAGGAATTGCATAATGGACAAAATAAAGACAAACGGACTGAGAACATTACTGGCATTGAAAGACCGCCCCATTTCACAAAGCGGCGGGTTTGTGGTGCCGATTGCCTATGAACTGGAAAACAGCAGCTATACTCATGCAGACCGGCTTGATTTTCCCAATAACGGCAGAATATGGGTTTCCAGCGAATATGAATTTATAGACAGAAGATTTGCAGATTATGAATTTTTCCGTGTCAACAGATACAGCGCGGATGAAAACGAAGCTTATATTGAAAATGACTACCTTGAAAAATACTGGATGAGAGGCTCGGACGCGGAAGCGCTGAAACGCTTTGAAATGTGTCCGATTATTGAGGAAGAACTTCCGGATGTGGAAAAACCTTATCTGAAATCGCTTCCGCCCCTTCCCAACCGTTCCATTTTTATCGCCGACGGCAAGTATATTTACGGACCCTTTGAATGGACAAAAGACGACGAAGGCATTCGGATCAGCGCGGCGCAGTCCCCGCTGCTGGGACTGAAACCGGATCATGTGTTCAAAGTCACGACAGATGCGGTCTCGCATCTTGTCATACGGTTCGACACCTTCAAAGATTATCTGTCGCAGCCGCCGGTGGGCTATCTGTTCAATACGAATCTGCTGAAATCCGTTTCCTACGATCAGGAGGATTATATTTCCGATGACCGGCTCATCACCTGGGGAAACAAATATCTGCTCCGTTCCAGCAGTGCGAGGCTGAACCGGAAAACCGCCACCGAATGGCTGGAAGCCGTCAAAAATCTCAAGATTCTGATCGGAATGGACAAGGAACGCCGGGACCGGCTCATCAGGCTGATTCCCGAAATGCTCGAAGCCGGAAACCAGCAGGCATCTTTTATCAACAATTTTTTAACCAATGAAACCGAAGGTCAGAAGATTGTCGAACAGTATCTTGAAGACAACAAAGAAAAATTCTTCAAGGACCAGTTGAAGCATATTGAGGAAAAAGCGGAAAAGGAAGCGGCTAAAATCAAAAGAGAACTGTATTTTCTCCGGGCAAAAAAAGATCAGCTCTCCAAGGAAATTGAAGAACTGAGCAAGAAAAAGAAAGAGGAGAAAACCCGTTACGAGCAGGAACGCACTCAGGAGCTTCAGACCATAGAAGAACGGATCGGAAAACTCATTCAGTATGAAGAATTGGATAAAGAAATCGAATTTATGAAGCTGACCCGGCGGAAAATCGAAACTGAAATCAAAAAGCTGAAATCAGAGGATATTAAAGAAAGACTTACCGAAATCAAAACCTATCTGGATTTGCTCAACGGCAATTATGCACGGGAAAATGAAATTCCCGTCAAACCCGCCGTCATTTACGCCAAACGCAGAACCTTCATCGGAACGGGAAAAGAATTTGTTGACAAAACTCACGATTATCTTCAGGAACAGTGCGGCAGGAATTATTCCTGCGATGAAATTGCCAATCTGCTGATCTGTATTCAGCAAAGTTTTCTGACCATTCTGGCGGGTCCGCCGGGCATCGGCAAAACCTCTGTGGTGCATTATCTGGCAGAGGCTTTGGGAAATCATGAAAATATTCTCAAGATTCCGGTGTCGCGGGGCTGGACATCCCAGCGGGATATTCTGGGCTATTTCAATCCCTTAAAAGGACAGTATCAGAAGGCAAGAACCGGTCTGTATGATTTCCTTCATATCTCTCAGACAGACAGCAAAGTGTCGGAATTTCCCCGCTGGGTGCTGCTCGACGAGGCAAATCTCTCGCCCATAGAGCATTACTGGGCGGATTTTCTGGGCATGTGCGATCCTGAGGGCGAAAGGCGTTTAGACACCGGCGGCGCGGGCGAGGAAAAATTTCTTTACACGCCCCAGTGCGTGCGCTTTATCGGAACCGTGAACAATGACAACACCACCGAGCGGCTTTCTCCCCGTCTGATTGACCGGGTGCCGGTGATCCGGCTTGAACCGAGCTATGAATATTCCAATCCGATCAACAACGGCAGAATGAAGCCTGACGGCGCGCTGACCTTTGAGAACATGCAGGAATTTTTCGCCGGCTCCGAAGAAGATGACTTTGCAGGCAAAGAAGCGGATATTCTTAAAGAAATTATTGAGATATTGCAGACAGAATCCTCGGATTTCGAAGGGTCTCCTTTTGTCATTGTCAGTCCGAGAAAATATCATTCGATCAAACGCTACTGTTCGATTGCAAGGGATATACTCATGGAAGAACAGGCAATTGATTTTGCCATTGCCCAGTATATTCTGCCGCTGATAGAAGGCTACGGCACGGGTTTCGGCAAAAGGCTGGAGAAACTCCATGAGGTGGCAGCGGGCAATTCGCTTTACCGTTCAGGCAAACTGCTGCGCCGCATTATCGAAGCCGGAAAACAGGCGCATAATTCCTACTCATTCTGGGGGTAAAGTTTTTTTGCCACGAATGACACGAATGTACATGAATTTTTTTATAATGATCCTGTTTTGTTTTTTTGCCACAGACGCACACAGACCTGCACAGACAGATATCCGAAAATATATATTCCGTATTCCGTATTCCGTTTTCAGGTTGCTGTCTGCGTGCGTCTGTGTGCGTCTGTGGCAAAAAAACAAAAGCGGATCAGTATATAAAAAAAATTCGTGCTTTTTTCGTGCCTCAATCTGTGTTCATTCGTGGTTAAAAAAAAAGAGCGCATAATGAACATTCAGCAGGAACTCAGATTTTACATTGAAGTATTGGCAGGTGAGCGGCAGGGAGAGCGCATTGAAATCCCCCTGCTCGGCAGCGCGGAAGAAAACGCATGTCCCTGGATCCATGAGGATGAGGAAATATGTTTCAAGTTAGTTGCGCCATATACTGGCGGCGAAAGCCCCATTCTCTGGATTTCCGATCTGCCCAAGCCCCCTTCGGTTTCCAAGCGCATCAATGACCGGGTGCTGTATATCTGGCATCCGGAATCCCGCGGCTATAACCGCTATCAGGCTTTTTTTCTCAACTGCTTCGGCTCCTGCCGCCTTGATATTGAAATCCGAAGCCCGGGACAGGGCGAACAGCAATGGGTGGAACTCGCGCCCTTTGAGGTGAAAGCAAGAAAAATCACGGCTGAACGGCTTCGGGAAATGATCCGCTATCTGGCAGCCCGCACAGATGCGCTTGCCCGCGCGGATTTCAGCGTGACCCGCGCCTCTCTCGGACAGGGAAAACGGAAAAACAGAGTCACCTATCTTCTGAAGGAGGCGGAAGAAGGTCTGCATCTGTTTGAACAGCAACTGCCCACGCTGATTGCACGCTACTGTACCCGGCTGGTTCCGAAACGGGTGATCTGTATGCCCGGACCCGCAGATTATTTTGACGCCAACACTGCGGAATGGCTGCTTTCCCACCTTGATCTGCTGATACCCGCACAGGATGAAAGCGATGCGGTGGCAGTGATTGAGGAACAGCCCTATACGGTTGACAGGCTGGAGGTCAGCGCATTGGTGGAAGACAGCAATGTCTATGAAAATCAGGTGCTTCACAGTTATCTCACGAGCATCAAAACCTTTCTGGCGGAAATCCGCAAGGAATGCGACAGGATTGAGACGCAGGCTTTTTCCGGTCAGGCCAAAAGCCGGGAGGACGGGACAGAAGACAGCAGCCGTTATGTCAGTTTTTCTTTGGAGATCAAAACCTCTGTCCGGGAGCTGTTTGAGGGGAGAAAAACAAAATGCGGGCAGTTGCTGGAAAAATGCAATTATCTGATGCGGGTGCTTGATATAAAAATGCCGGTCACAAAGCTGCCGCTGGGAATGCCCACGCTGACGCCCTGGGTCAAGGCAAATCTTCACTACCGCATTCTGTTCGAGAAAATCATCGGCTGGTATCAGATGGGCGGAATTGACTGGTCGGACGAGGAGGCATTGGTCGGAGTCCGCTCCATAGACGAACTGTATGAATATTTCTGTCTGTATAAGCTGATTGACGGTCTTGAAAAACTCGGATTTGAACGGCATCCCGATGAGACATCGCTGACAGATTCGGAATTCGGGTCTCCGAAACGCCGCTATGAATTTGAAAAAGGCAGCATTCATCTCACCCTGTATTATGAAAAGGAAATCTGGTCCCCGAGACATCGGAGCGCGGGGCAGACCGCAGCAGACTTTTCTTATCTGAATGTGGAAGGCTGGGTCTGGGATACCTCCCGAAGAAAAGGAAAACCCACCGGTTTCAATTCCCGGCGGGTTCCGGATTATATTTTTGAAATTTCGACAAACCGGAACAGCCCGGGTCAGAAAAAATCTGTTCCGGGCGTGCTGGCGATTTTTGACGCAAAATATTCGCCCCCGGACACGGTTTTTTTTGAAAAGCTTCCGGTGCTGGTCATGCGTTATGTTCACGGCATCAGCCGGCAGGAAGGCGGGGCTTCGCCTGTGATTTCGCTGTATCTGCTTCATCCCAAAGAAATGGAGGAGAGCGAAAACCCGACGCCGGTGCGGTCCTTTTATACCGGCGGCTATGATATTTTCGGGGACAGAGCGGTGATTCCCGCGCTGGGCGCGGCAGAGGTTGATCCCGCGTCTGACTGGGACCTGTCCGTTCTCATTGAACGCATTGTGGAGATTGCGGAAAAGGTGTAAATTTTTTGCCACGAAGAGACACGAATTTTTTTCTGCCACGAAGAGACACGAATTGAAGCACGAATGAAAGAACACGAAATTTGTAGGGTGGGCAGCACAGCAGCACCACAGCACCACAGCACAGCGTGGGCAACGGAGTTGCCCACCCTACGCAGGTTTGAG
>DZCT01000215.1:7089-8301 GCA_022736535.1 Desulfatirhabdium butyrativorans
ACAGCACCACAGCACAGCGTGGGCAACGGAGTTGCCCACCCTACGCAGGTTTGAGCTTTCAGTCCTCAAGCGGGTAGCGGGTAGGGTGGGCAGCTTGCTGCCCACCGATATAGCAGCACTGCAGCACCACAGCACAGCGTGGGCAACGGAGTTGCCCACCCTACATTTCCGATTGCATTTCCGACGTTTGTTTCAGAGCAAAATTCCACCCTTGAATACTCTCATCCCCCCATTGATTTATCTTAGTATTTTATGGGATAACACAGTTGCGCCGACAAGTTTTTTCGGTCTGTCTTTGAAACAGGAGAAAAAGAATGAAAGTTCAATGCCCGAAATGTGAAACCGCCTATCAGGTCGCGGATGAAAAAATTCCTGTTAAGGGTGCTTATGTCAGATGTCTGAAATGCCAAACCCGTTTTATTATCAAAAAGGAATCTGCCCAAGCCGCGGCCCCGGCGACAGCGCATGAATCCCTTTCCCGGGAAACAGAAACCCGCGTCTGTAAAAATTGCGGGCGGGAAATCGGCAATCTTGAAAAAGCGCACACATACAATAAACATACCGTCTGTCACAACTGTTTTGAAATATTGCTCATACAGGCTTCAGCCGACCGTAATCATCAATTAAAATCATCGTCTCTTCCCGAGGTTCAGGCTGAAAATTCGGAAGGGGACCGACAGATAAAAACTGAAGCGCCGTCGGATATTAAAACTTCTTTTTCAGATTTGTTTTCCAAAGACATGGCAATTGATCTCGGCACGGTCAACACGCTGATCTATATGAAACGCAAAGGCATTGTCTTAAACGAACCCTCGGTCATCGCGCTGCGGACTCATAACGGAAACGGCAGACAGGTGCTGGCAATCGGCTGTGAGGCAAAAAAAATGCTGGGACGGGTGCCGGCAAACATCATCGCCGTCCGCCCCATGCGGGACGGCGTGATTGCGGATTTTGAAGCCGCCGGCGCCATGATCAGACATTTTATAAAAAAAGTGAAAAACCGGCTGGCATTTTTCAAGCCCAGAATGATTGTTGCCGTGCCTTTCGGCATTACTCCGGTTGAAAAACGGGCAGTCAGAGAAGCGCTGTTTCAGGCAGGCGCCAGGGAAGTTTTTCTTATCGAAGAACCCATGGCTGCAGCCATCGGCGGGGGGCTTGACGTGACACAGCCCAAATGCAGCATGGTGGTTGACATCGGCGGCGGCACTACGG
>DZCT01000674.1 GCA_022736535.1 Desulfatirhabdium butyrativorans
GCCCCTACGGGGCTTGTCCGCAGATGTTGCAACCGATTGCTACAAATATGACGCCCCTACGGGGCTGCAATCGGCTGCCGAAAAGCTCCGTAGGAGCGTCATATTTGTAACGGCTACAAATATTTCGCCCCTACGGGGCTTGTCCGCAGATGTTGCAACCGATTGCTACAAATATGACGCCTCTACGGGGCTGCAATCGGCTGCCGAAAAGCTCCGTAGGAGCGTCATATTTGTAGCAGAAAATGTTCCTCCGGGTCGGAACTCCGTAGGAGTGACATATTTAGCCAAAATGGTTCATTAACAAGGGAACGCCGGCGGCGTGCCCTTACAGAAAGGAACTGAAAAAATGCTGAAAAAAATATATGTGATATTCGGCATCTTGTTCTGCGCGGGGCTGCTGCTTGTGTCCGGTTGCAGCACCGTAAAGATCGCTGAAGTAAAAATGCAGCAGGAAAATTATGCTGAAGCCATACCGCTTTACCAGCAGCATCTTGCCAAAAACCCTGACGAATTTCGCATCAAAAGCCGTCTGGGATTTGCTTACCTGAAAACAGGACAATTGGACGCGGCAATTAAAACTTTTGAAGAAGTGCTGGCAGTTGCGCCCGGTGATCCCTATTCGGTGCTGTATCTCGGATTGGCGTATCTGAACAAGGAAGAAACCGGAAAAGCTGTAACGCTCTGGCAGGGTTACAAAAATCAGAACGAGCCGGCGGTGGAAGCCGAAATCCGGCGGTTTCTGACCCTGCTGCAAATCGCAGACAGCCAGCGCAAAGCCTCGCAGGCATTGGCGCAGGAGCAAAGCCTCATGGCGGCTGCGCCGGACGCCGAGACTTATGCTGTGTGTTACTATGACGACCTTTCGCCGGACAAAAGTTTGGGGGCATTTCAGAAAGCCCTTGCTGCAATGGTCATCACGGATTTGTCCAAAATAAAGAGCGTCAAGGTGGTGGAGCGGATTCAGATGCAGGCGCTGTTGGAAGAAATGAAGCTGGGGCAGACCGGCGTTGTGGACGCCGCAACCGCGCCCCGGCTCGGCAAACTCCTGAAAGCCGAAAATCTGATTACCGGCAGTCTTTCGCTCGGCAGCATTCAGGCAACTACCGTGCTGACATCTTCAAGCAAAGGTGCAGTCAAGGCATCGGTCACAACTTCTGTTGAGCAGGAGAATTTCTACGAACTGCCCATGAACATTGTGCATGGCGTGGCAAAAGCCTTGAATATTCAGTTGTCTCCCGAAGAGAGCGCAGCCATCGGCACGCCTCATACCACGAATTACAAAGCCTTTATTTACTTCGGAGAGGCGTTGAATGCGCTTGACGCGGGCGACTGGACAAAGGCGAAAGATTTGTTCGCCAAAGCCGCGACACAAGACCCGAAATTTGATATGGCAACGATGGGACGGGATATCTGTCCTGAAATCTGGCTGCCGAAAATCTCAGAACTTAAAACAATGAAAGGAGGTCAACTCTCGAATCAGGCGGAAAAAGCTGCGGAAAAAGCAAGCACTGCTCAGAAAGAGGAAAAAGAACTTGTTCCCCCCGGGGAAGAACAGGGAAAAATAAAACCGCCGGAGGAGACTGAACCGCCGGAAGTGCGTGTCGAGCCGCCTGTAAAGCCTCGATACCCGGATGAGCGTTTGCAACAGGCGCCGCAGTTTCCCGATCCGCCAAGGTTAAAAAGTGAGAATTAGTAGAACGATTTTTCAAATCGTTTCAATATAGGAAGTAGGGTGGGCATGAAATGCCCACCTTAAAACTAAGATTTCTCGCTTCGCTCGAAATGACAGTTCGTAGGGTGGGC
>DZCT01000216.1 GCA_022736535.1 Desulfatirhabdium butyrativorans
AATCTCTTACAGCATTTCACTGGATTAATTAATTTTTGATAGCGAATTGGTATGAATCTCCGCATCCACTAGATTTTCATGTTAATGTCAGTCGCTCATCGGCTGAGGCAGATCAGGGATAAATTGAAATTTTAATCGGAAGTACGAGTTACGCAGTTGCCTGATTTAATTAAAACGGCCGTTCCCACGCTCCGGAGTGCAAAAATTGCATTTTTGCAAAAATGCCTATTTTATTAAGATCGCTTTTGCACTCCGGAGCATTGCGGCGCAAAGGAATGAGACACAAGAAATCCGCTTTTCGCGCTTTTGCGCCTATTTTTTAAGATGGGCGTGTTCCAATTTACTTGCCTTTTTACAATATGTAATTATAATTAAGAATTATGGAAAAAAACAGCGAAAGAATCCCCAGCCCCAAAGAAATTGAAAAAGAAATCGGTGAATTTCTGGCAAAGAAATTCGGCGGCGAAGTTAAAATCATATCGCCGATGAGTCTTCCCCAAGAACTTTTAGAGGAAACGGCAAATGATTCGCCCCCGAAAAAGAAAATTGCTTTTAACTTAAAACCGCAGGAACTTATCTCTTATTTAGACCAGTATATTGTAAAACAGGATGAGGCAAAAGCGGTTCTGGCGACCAAAATCTGCACGCATTTCAACCGCATCAGGCGCGCTGAAACCCATTCTGACGCGGATATGACGGTCGGACGCATCAAGAACAATATCCTGATGGTCGGTCCCACCGGCGTGGGCAAGACCTATATGGTCAAGCTGATTGCAAAAAAGATCGGCGTGCCTTTTGTCAAGGGCGATGCCACCAAATTCAGCGAGACCGGCTATGTGGGCGGCGACGTGGAAGACCTGGTGCGTGATCTGGTTCGGGAAGCCGACGGCGACATCGAACTGGCGCAGCACGGCATCATTTATATTGATGAGATTGACAAAATCGCCTCTGCTCAGAATTTTATCGGCGCGGATGTCTCGCGGACAGGGGTTCAGCGCGCGCTGCTCAAGCCCATGGAAGAAACCGAAGTCGAGATGAAAGTTCCCCATGATCCCATTTCCATGATTCAGGAAATCGAGCGGTTTCGCAAGACCGGGCAGCGGGACAAGCGCACGGTCAATACCAAAAATATTCTGTTTATTATGAGCGGCGCGTTTGCGGCATTGCCCGAAATCATCAGCAAGCGCATGAAACAGCAGGGCATGGGCTTCGGCGCACGCATCACCAGCGCACGGGAGCAGGCAGATATTCTGCATGATGTGAAAGCTGAAGACCTGATCGAATTCGGTTTTGAATCGGAGTTTGTGGGCCGCGTTCCGGTGTATGCCATTCTTGACAAACTCAGCGAAGAAGACCTTTTTCAGATTTTGAAAAATCCGAACAACCCGCTGATTATCGGTAAAAAACTCGATTTTGCCGCGTATAACATCGGCATAAAATTTGAAGACGATCTGCTCCGGGATTTGGCGCACCATGCTTTTGCGGAAAATACCGGCGCGAGGGGTTTGGTCAGCGCGATAGAGCGGTCCCTGCTTCCTTTTGAAAAATCCCTGCCTTCTTCAAAAGTCAGCATCTTTCCGGCAACCTGTTCTGTTATCAAAGAAGCGGAAAAATCTCTCGAATCCCTCACCGCCTCGCCTGATGACAAATCTTTTGCTCAGGCATATCAGAAGCTGTGCGATGAGGAAAAAGCTTTTATACGGAACTATCTTGAATTAAACAAAAAATCTCTGTCAGAGAAATACAACATCACGCTGACGCCGACGCGTATGGAAATCGTTGCGGATTACTACAGCAGAAACATCACAGATGCTGAGAATGCGATCCGAAAAATCAAATCTTACGCTGACGAAATCAAAAAGATAGAGTTGTATTTTTATAAAAACCAAGATATTAACATCATCATGGAAGAAGATGCCATTGATTCGGTTATCGCCGAATTTGTAAAAAATTCAGCGATAAATCTTGATGATGTGTACAAGCATCTGACAATGAATTTTGAACATGGTCTGAAATTGGTGCGGGAAAAAACCGGCAAAAACCGTTTCTTCCTCACCAGAGAGGCGCTCACAGACCCTGAAACTTTTATCGCCAATCTTCTGAAGAACAAGTAGGGACACGCCGCCCTCTGTAGAGCGACCCGGCTAAGAACAGACCAAATCGCTTAAACCGCTTGAAAAGCGCCCAGGCTAAAAACAGACACGGAGAACACCGTTTGTGACAGCGCCTCTGTAGAGCGCCCAGGCTGAAATCAGACTCAAATCGCTTAAACCGCCTGAAAAACGCCCGGGCTGAAAACAGGCACGGAGAACACCGCCGGCAGCAGGGTATGCCGCCGGCGTGTCCCTACGGTGTGACAGAAATCCCGAAAATCCCAATAATCCTGAAAATCATGGTTCAGACATTGGTTTACCCTGAAAATCCTGATTCAGACGGCAAAGAGAAAATAACACTATGATTGGAATATCAAAACTTTACTGCGGAACGGTGGAACCCTCGGACGCGCTTCGATACGGGCGCATGTCCTCGCAACTGCCTTCCCATCTGCTTCAATTCTCCCAAGACAAAAAGCCCGTGGTGGTCTGGAATATCACCCGGCGGTGCAATCTGAAATGCGTGCATTGTTACGCCCACGCCAAAGACATTCCGTTTGAAAACGAACTCTCCACCGAAGAAGGCAAAATGCTGATCGCCGACCTTGCACAATTCGGCGCGCCCGTGCTGCTGCTTTCCGGCGGAGAACCGCTGGTTCGCAAAGACCTTCCGGAACTCGCGGCTTATGCGGTTGAGAAAGGCATGAGAGCCGTCATTTCCACCAACGGCACGCTGATTACGCAAAAAATGGCGGAAACGCTCAAAGAAATCGGTCTTTCTTACGTGGGCATCAGTTTGGACGGAATGGAAGACATCAACGACCGTTTTCGGGGCGTGAAAGGCGCGTTTAACGCCGCGCTGGAAGGCATAAAAAACTGCAAGGCTGCGGGCATAAAAGTCGGACTTCGCTTTACAGTCAACAAATTCAATGTCGGCGAAATTCCGAATATCTTTCATCTGCTTGAAGACATGGACATTCCGAGAGTCTGCTTTTACCATCTCGTCTATGCGGGACGTGGCTCAAATCTTGTGGAACAGGATTTGTCTCACGGAGAAACCCGCGCCGTGCTTGATCTTATCATGGATTACACCCAATCGCTGCATGACAGGGGCTTTCAGAAAGAAGTGCTGACCGTTGACAACCACGCGGACGGACCTTATCTGTATCTGCGGCTGCTGAAAGAAAATCCCAAGCGCGCCGAAGAAGTGCTGGAACTTCTCAAGATGAATGAGGGAAACAGCTCCGGCAGAGGCATCGGATGCGTCAGTTGGGACGGTGCGGTTCATGCGGATCAGTTCTGGCGGCATCACAGCTTCGGGAATGTGCGGCAGCGTCCTTTTTCCGAAATCTGGACAGACGCTTCAGACCCGCTTCTGAGCCGTTTGAAGGAAAAGAAAAAATATGTTACCGGCAGATGTGCGGAATGCCGATGGTTGGATGTCTGCGCGGGAAATTTCAGGGTGCGCGCCGAAGCGGTGACGGGCGATATTTGGGCGCCTGATCCTGCGTGTTATCTGACAGATGCGGAAATCCGTTAAGTGCGCAATATTTTCAGCCACGAATGGACACGAATTCTTTCACGAACTGAAGCGCACGAATTTCTTTTTAAGATTAAATAATTATTCGTGAAAAAATTCGTGTCCATTCGTGATAAGTTAATCATAAATTCAAAAGCTTATCAACTAATACATCAACATCTGTATAGGGATTTAAATCATAAATCTTTTTTCCACGTTCAATCTCAAATTCCCAATGAGTTCTGATACGCTGTGCATAATCAATAGCATTTTTCGTCATATTTTTAAGAACATGATAGTTGTCACCGCTTTTATTATAGTCTTTCATATACTTTTTTAAATAATCAATCAAGTCATCCGCTTTTCCGAAACCTTTTGTTGTGTATTCAAAATGGAGCAGAAACCAAAATTCAAAAGAAATGCTTGATAAAGCGATATTTATTTTATTTGCCCGCGCCTGGTCAAATGTTTGGGGATGCTTTGTATAGCCGTCTCTGTCAATGACAACCCAAACATCATCATAAGGATTTTTTTCCTCTTTAGCCTCTTTTTTCAAATGCTTTGCTTCAGCGATCAACTCTTTGCCGGTATTTTTTCTTGAATCATAAATTTCAATTCTTAACGCCGCCAGCTTTCTCTGATTCAGTTGATCATGTTTTAAGCCTTTAAAATAATTCGGTTCTGTTTCTTTTCCTTCACAAAGAATTAAAATGCGCTTATTGGGCTTACGCTTATCGGTCGGTCTCTTTTTGGGCATTTTTTATCCACTGTTCCAATCTGCCGATTATCGGCAACGCGCCGAATCTGCCGCTCAAATACCATTTGTCGAAGGGGGTGGAAGCCTGCACACTTCTGTAATAAAATTCGCTTACAGAATAAAGCGATGTCATTCCGTATTGATCTTTTTCGGTCAGCCATATCTGATCCCGTCTTAGCATATCAGGATTCAATAAGGTTGTGTCGTGCGTGGCAAATATCAGTTGGGCATTTTTGGGATTTGTTTCGGGTTGATGAAAAAGCTTTATAATTGCCTGCGTCATAAGCGGATGCAGGCTGCTGTTAAGTTCATCTGCTATCAGAACAAGTCCGTTTTTCAGCACATAAAAAATTTCTCCGGCTAATTCATACAGTTTAATTGTTCCGTCTGATTCGTCTCCGAGATCAAATCCGGTCATTCCTGATTCCTTTTTATCTTCAAAGACTTTATGAAACATCTGAGGGACGTGCATCATCTCTTCTATTATCTCTTTTTTCACTTCTTTCTGCATCGAATCAAGGAAAGGGAATTCTTTTTCTGAAATCATCCTCTTTTTAATATCCATATATTCAATACCGGTATCAGCAATTTTCAAAAACTCGCTGATAACATCTTTATTGATAACAGATTCATTTTTTAAACATTCTCTTGTTGTAAAATCCGTAAATATTGACAATGCAGGCATCGGATGTGATAATCTTAAAGTATTTCTGAAATACAGATAGACAGCTTTCAGTAATTTGTTATTGTTGTTTGCCGCTTTTGACAGAAAAAGATTGTTTTCCAGCAGATGTTTTTCAACGGTTTTCGCAGGACCGTAAAAATTATTGCCGAATTTAATCGGCTTATCTTTTTCACGAAGAAATAAATTTGCTTCCTGTCCTTTAGGGTAAAACAACAAATGTTCTTTTAAGATTTCATCATGATTGTAAGCAATTTCATATCGGTATCTTACAGCGTCTTCCGCAATAAACTCAATTTCAAAAATTGCGGGTTTTTTATCCCAGCCTTTTTCTAATTTAAAGGGTTGGTAATATTTTATTTTTTCACCGAGCTTCAAATCGGTGGACTTCACTATAAAATCTTGAACTGCATTAAAAGCATTGATAATATTGCTTTTACCTGAGGCGTTCGCTCCGTAGATAACAGCAGTTTTAAGTAAATTTATATCCGGCTCCCGCGAAGATGGAAATTGATTGTCAGGGTGATCGCTTATATCGGCAGCGAGCAAACTCAGCGTTACGGGTTCTTTTATGGAACGAAAATTTTGTATTGTAAAATCAATTAACATTTTTTTTAACTTAAAAGTTTATTAGACTTTTTCGGAAATAAAAAAGAGGTTCTCGCAAAGGACGCTGAGAACGCAAAGGATGCAAAGAAAGAAAAACAGAAAAAACAGCCGGACGGCTGCGGTCTTCATCTGCCCGGCTGGCTTTGCCGCTTTGCGGAAGATTCGCCGCTTATTTCCGAAAATGTCTATTGTATTTATTTTTTTATTTATTTAATATTGATAAAAAATTTAAAAAAGTCAAGTCAGATTTATTGAAATATGAATTAAAATTTGCTAAGAAGATGTAAAATGTTTTTCATATCGCCCGGAGCGTGGAACAAAAAAACAGATGAACCGCGAAACGCAGGAAAATTGCGAAAGCCACGATCATTTTATTAAAACAGATTTTTTCGTGTTCTTCCTGAATTTCGTGTTCTTCGTGGTTAAAAAAATTCGTGTCCATTCGTGGCAAAAAAATAACAAAGGAGTAACATATAATGCTGTTTCCGGATTACAGACCCCGGCGTTTGCGGCAGAGCGAGGCTTTCCGCCGCATGATACGCGAAACCGTGCTTTCCGCAGATGATTTTATCCTCCCGCTCTTTGCCATCGGCGGAAAAGACGTTAAAAATCCCATTCCCTCCATGCCCGGACACTGTCAGTTGTCAACGGAGCATCTTGTCAAAACGGCAAAAGAGGCTTATGAACTCGGCATTCCCGCGGTCATCCTTTTCGGAATCCCGGAAACCAAAAATGCCCTTGCGACTGCCGCATATTCAAAAGACGGCATTGTTCAGAAAGCTGTCAGCGAACTGAAATCCAAAGTTCCCGATCTGGCTGTCATCACGGATGTGTGTCTGTGCCAATACACGGATCACGGGCATTGCGGCGTCGTGGAGGGGCATATCATAGACAATGACGCCACGCTGGATTTGCTTGCCCGAACCGCGCTGTCTCATGCAAAAGCCGGCGCGGACATGGTGGCGCCTTCGGATATGATGGACGGACGCGTGACCGAAATCCGCAATGTTCTCGATGAGAACAATTTCAGCCATGTTCCCATCATGTCTTATGCTGCCAAATATTGTTCCGCATATTACGGACCTTTCCGGCAGGCGGCAGATTCCGCACCGAAATTCGGGGACCGCCGGACCTATCAGATGGACCCGGCAAATGCGCTGGAGGCGATTCGGGAAGTGACGATGGACGTGGAAGAAGGCGCGGATATTATCATGATAAAGCCTGCGCTTCCGTATTTGGATATTATCTGCCGGGTCCGGCAGGAAATTGATCTGCCGGTGGCGGCTTACAACGTCAGCGGCGAATATGCCATGATAAAGGCTGCGGAAGAAAAAGGCTGGTTGGACGGCAAAAGAGCCATGATGGAGATGCTGACAGCCATTAAGCGGGCAGGCGCGGACATGATTCTGACGTATTTTGCTATGGACGCGGCAAAGGAGCTTCGGCGCTCATAAAATGATTTCCCGCATCTGTTCTTAGCCTCGGCGCAGAGAGCGCAAAGGAAAAAAGCTTTTTTTATAATAAAATTTCTTTGCGCCCTTTGCGAACTTTGCGAGAACCTTTAACCTGACAAGGAGAAAAGAAAAATGAAAACAAAATGTTTGACGGCGGCGATGATGTTTCTTCTGTTTTTTTCACCCGCTTTTTGTGGCTATGGCTTGGCGGAAAAAATTGTCCTGACCTCAATGGGAGATTTTCCTCCTTATCAATATGAGGAAAAGGGGCATGCGACCGGCATAGATGCAGACATCGTGCGTGAGGTCTGCAAGCGGCTCGGAATTGAACTTGAGCTTCAGATCGTGCCGTGGAAAAGGGGTTTGAGGATGGTGGAGGAAGGCGATTATTCCGGTCTGCTGACCGCGCTGCACACCGAAGAACGCAGCAAATTCCTTTATTTTACAAAGGAAACCGTCCATATTCAGAAAAATGTCATTATGGCAAGAAAGGGAAGCGGCATCACCGTCAAAGGGCTTGAAGACCTCAAGGGCAAAACGGTGGGCGTTGTCAGAGCATTTTCCTACGGTCCCGAATTTGACAAAATTCAGGGCTTGATAAAAGAAGTCTGCAATGAGCAGAAAGAACTGATAAAACTTCTTGACAAAGAACGCATAGATGTGGCAATGGCGGTGGAACAGCCTTTCCTGTTTCTGAGCAAACAGCTCGGTCTTGCGGGACGATTTGAAACCGTGCATGTTATCACAGAATTTCCGGTATATACGGTGTTTTCCAAAAAGCTGGGTGAAAAGGGCAAGGCGCTGTCAGAGCAGTTCGACACGGTGCTGAAGCAGATCAAAGCCGAAGGTCTGGAACAGCAGATTATAGACCGATATGTTAAATAAAATCAAAGCTCCGGAGTGCTGAAATGAGCGCAGCGAAATTTTAGCAAAATGCGAAATGCCCAGGAGTGCTGAAATGAGCGCAACGAAATTTTAGCAAAATGCAAAGACCAGTAGTGCTGAAATGAGCGCAACGAAATTTTAGCAAAATGCAAAGACCAGTAGTGCTGAAATGAGCGCAACGAAATTTTAGCAAAATGCAAAGACCAGTAGTGCTG
>DZCT01000217.1 GCA_022736535.1 Desulfatirhabdium butyrativorans
CCAACAACCGTCTGGAGATGATATTTGAGCTGCCGCTGGCCGAGGTCATTTATGATTTCTACGACAAGCTTAAATCTGTGACCCAGGGCTACGGCTCTTTTGATTATGAAATCACAGATTACAGGGAAACCGATCTGGTCAAGTTGGATATTCTGATCAACAGCGAAAAAGTGGATGCGCTTTCGCAGTTGGTTCACAGGGAACGCTCGGTTGAACGGGGCAGAATTGCCTGTGAAAAGCTGAAAGAGGAAATTCCGAGACAGATGTTCAAGATTGCGATTCAGGGGGCTATCGGCGCGAAAATTGTTTCCCGCAGCACGGTGTCGGCATATCGGAAAGATGTCACGGCAAAATGTTACGGCGGCGACATCAGCCGGAAGCGCAAGCTTCTTGAAAAACAGAAAAAGGGAAAAAAGCGGATGAAGATGGTGGGAAAAGTGATGATTCCGCAGTCCGCGTTTCTCTCGGTTCTGAAAACAGACGGTGATTGATGTTTTAGTTTAGCCACGAACAGACACGAATTGTTCACAAATAAAAAACACGAATAAATAATAAAAGATATTCGTGATATTTCGATTTTTAATTATTTTCCAAAAGAAATTCGTGTGCTTCTGTTCGTGAAACGATTCGTGTCCATTCGTGGCTGAAAAAATTAAGGAGATATAAAAAATAAAATGGGAATGACAATAACAGAAAAGATTCTGGCGGCACATGCAGGTCTTGAGCGTGCGGAGCCGGGCGATCTGATAAACGCAAAAGTGGATATTGCGCTGGGAAATGACATCACCGCGCCCATTGCCATCAAGCAGTTTCATGAGAGCGGCGCGAAAAAAGTTTATGATAAAACCCGGGTGATTCTGGTTCCCGATCATTTTGTGCCGAACAAAGACATTCAGTCCGCGATGCAGGCGAAAATGCTTCGGGATTTTGCTTACGAACAGGAACTGACCTATTTCTTCGACGCGGGCGAAATGGGCGTGGAACATGCCCTGCTGCCGGAAAAAGGGCTTGTGCTTCCCGGGGATGTGGTGATCGGCGCGGACAGCCACACCTGCACCTACGGCGGACTCGGCGCATTTGCCACCGGCATCGGCAGCACAGACCTTGCCGCAGCCATGATTACCGGCGAAATATGGCTCAAAGTGCCGGAAACCGTCAAGTTTGTCTATAAAGGCAAACTCAGAAACTGGGTGGAAGGCAAAGACCTGATTCTCTACACCATCGGCAATATCGGGGTTGACGGCGCGCTCTACAAAGCCATGGAATTTACCGGACCCGTGATTGAAAGTCTCGGCATGGCAGGCAGGCTTACGATGGCGAATATGGCGATTGAAGCCGGCGCGAAAAACGGCATTATCGCACCGGACAAGATCACGGAAAAATATGTCTCAAGCCGTGCGGCGCGGAAGTATTCCTTTTACAAAAGCGACAAAGATGCACACTATGCTGAAATCATAGAATACGATGTCAGCGACATTGAGCCGCAGGTGGCATGTCCGCATCTTCCCGAAAACACCAAAGGCGTCAGTCAGGTGGGAGATATCCGCATAGATCAGGCGGTGATCGGCTCCTGCACCAACGGCAGAATCGAGGATTTACGCTCTGCCGCTGCTGTCATCAAAGGCAAAAAAGCGGCAAAAGGCGTCCGGCTGATTGTCATTCCAGCCACGCCGCATATTTACAGAACCGCTTTGAAAGAAGGCTTGTTTGAGATATTTTTAGATGCAGGCGCGATTATCAGCCCGCCGACCTGCGGTCCATGTCTCGGCGGACACATGGGCATTCTTGCCAAAGGCGAGTGCGCCATTTCCACAACCAACCGGAATTTCGTGGGACGGATGGGACATCCCGAAAGCGAGGTTTATCTTTCCAATCCTGCTGTGGCTGCGGCTTCGGCGGTGCTGGGGAAGATCGGCGATCCCGCGGATGTGGTTTAGGGAGTTGTATTCTCTCGCAAAGCCCGCAAAGAGCGCAAAGAAGCAGAAGTAAACTCTGTTACCGAATATTTTTATTATATACTGATCCGCTTTTGTTTTTTTGCCGCAGACGCACACAGACAGACACAGACAGACATCTGAAAGCGGAATACGGCATGTAAGTAAAAAATATGCCGTAAAAAACCGAAAGTGGATTACTATAATTATAAAAAAGTTCTTTTTTACTTTGCGCTCTCTGCGTGCTTTGCGAGAAACTTTTATTAGGGAGCAATCAAAATGAAAATAACAGGAAATGTATGGAAATTCGGAAATGACGTGGATACCGACCTCATCATACCTGCGAGATATTTGAACACCAGCGATCCGGCGGAACTGGCAAAACACTGCATGGAAGACGCAGACCCGGGTTTTGCCGGAAAAGTCGGCAAGGGAGACATTATTGTGGGCGGAAAAAATTTCGGCTGCGGCTCTTCACGGGAACACGCGCCCATTGCCATCAAAGCCGCGGGCGTGTCCTGCGTCATTGCCGGAAGTTTTGCCCGCATTTTTTACAGAAACGCTTTTAACATGGGACTTCCCATCTTGGAATGCGATAAAGCAGATGAATTGAAAACCGGAGATCAGGTTTCCGTTGATTTTGACAGGGGCGAGATTGTGCTGCTGTCATCAAAGAAAAGTTATTCAAGCAAAGCGATTCCGCCCTTTATGCAGGAACTTGTCCAGAGCGGCGGTCTGATGAAATATATTGCCAAGCGGATACAATAACGCCGATCCGGAGTGCAAAAATGAGCGGAGCGAAATTTTTGCTATATGCTAAAATTTCATTTTAGCACTCCGGAGTTGTCCAGAGCGGCGGTCTGATGAAATATATTGCCAAGCGGATACAATAACGCCGATCCGGAGTGCAAAACCGGTCTTAATAAAATGGGCATTTTTGCGGCTCTGCGAAAATACAATTTTCGCACTCCGGATCGCGTGCCCCTACAACTGCAAAATGTAAAGTAAAATGGAAAACAATCGTCTGCGTCAGCAAATTCAGTTTCTGCTTGAAATTGACAGGCTGAAAAATATTATCCGCCGGAATTATCTCACCGCCGGCATTGAAAGAAGAGAAAATTCCGCAGAACATAGCTGGCATCTGACAATCATGGCAATGCTCATGGCAGAATATGCCGAAACGCCTGTCAATCTGCTCAATGTGATGAAAATGCTCACGGTGCATGATCTGGTGGAAATTGACGCGGGAGACACTTACTGCTATGACGAGAATGCCGCCTTGGATAAGGAAAAACGGGAACGGGATGCGGCAGACCGTATTTTCGGCATCTTACCGGCAGATCAGGGCAAGGAATTGCGGCATCTCTGGGAAGAATTTGAAGCGCAGCGCACGCCGGAGGCAAAATTCGCCAGAGCATTGGATTGTCTCATGCCCATGCTTCACAATTACCATACAAAAGGCAAATCATGGAAAGAACACGGAATTGTCAGCAGGCAGGTTCTGCGCCGGGTGAGCGGGCTTCAGGAGGTTTCCGACACGCTCTGGCAGTTTGCCTGCTCGGTGATCCGCGATGCGGTGAAACAAGGCTATCTGTCTGAATAAATAAAGAAGTCGGAGAGATCGGGCAGGAGTCTCTCGCAAAGACGCCAAGGGCGCAAAGAAGAGATGTCATTCTGAACGCAGTGAAGAATTTCATCTTTGCAATCCGAGATTCTTCGCTCCGCTCAGAATGACAAAGAGGGGGTTCAGGAGTTAGTTATGACACTGGTATCTTCTTTAAAAAAATATGAAAAAAGCTGTTTCATTATGAAAAATCGGCGACTTTATCTCTTTCATATAGCAGAAAGTATTGAAAAAAAGGAGATAATAACTTATTATTTTTATTTTATGTATCTTTATTTCAGCACATCTTTTCTTAATATTTTTTAAAAAGGAGCTAAAAAGAACTTATGAAAACTTTAAAACCATGCGCCATAATTTTGGCGGTAATTCTTCTTGCTGCCGGAACTGCTTACAGCAGTTCCTCAGAATTGAGGTATGCCGTATCAGCATTGAAAGTAGCGGCAGGATATAATGCTGCTGACGCTGATGCGGATACAGACGGAAACGGAACGGTAGGGATAAATGATGTGATCTGTTCCTTGCAGATTGCCGCCGGTTTCAGGTTGGGGAGTCCTGATATTACGCTGATTGCGCCCACAGCCACAGACAGGCTTACTGTTGCATGGCTACCTGTAAGCGATGATTTCACATCGGAGGATAATATTTCCTACGGAATTCATCTCTCCAAACAGGAAAGATTTCAGCCTTCTGCGGACACACTGGTTGATAACTTAACTTTCAGCTTGAAAACATCACTATACATCTGCAAGGATTTTGTATAAGCAGGGATTCCCGGAATCAGCTTGTAATCCTTGCTTATACACAATCCTTGTAGATAGGAACAGGGATTACGGCTTCGATCCGGAAATCCCTGCTTATACAAAATCCTTGCAGATACCACACAATGTTTGCTACAGATGTAACGAAGGAGGGATAAGCGATGCTTTCCATTCACGGAATTTACACAGGCAAAGAAATCAGACCTTTGGAAGAAATTCCTGCGGGTCCGAATGTACGGGTCATTATCACATTTCTTGAGGACGAACCGGCTTCCGACACCGATCAGGAGACACAGGAATTTTTGGAACTGTGCGGAACATGGGAGGACGAACGGTCTCCGGAAGAAATTGTCCGGGAGATTTACGAGAGCCGCACAAGCGGAGATAAGGGAATTTTGCTTTGAAATATCTTTGGGATACGGATACCTGCATCTATTACATGAACGGTAACGACAATATTCGCCGAAAAGTGAAAGCCGTCGGGAGCAGAGAAATCTGCACAACGATTATTACGATTGCCGAGCTTAAATTCGGCGCATATCATTCCGCCAAAATCACAGCGAATCTTGAACGTATAGCTGTATTGCAGAAAAAACTGACGCTGCTGTATGAGATTAACGACCCTATCACAACAATATTTGCCGAACACAAATCTCTTTTAAAGAAAAAAGGAATTACAGTAGGAGACTTTGACCTGCTGATTGCCGCTTTTGCCCTGCATCATAACTTAGCGGTAGTTACGAACAATATCAGTCATTTTAAACAGATTTCCGATTTGAAAATTGAAAATTGGCGTGTCTGAAATGGGATAGCAATATCTACAGGGATTGTGTATAAGCAGGGATTAGGGCAACATTGTCTGAACCCTGATTCACCTGATTAAAGGATTTTCAGGATTTGTGTCAGACCTTTCAGGCTCGACAGATCGGCGTGAGCAGGTGAGACAGCAATCATGAAAATCCTTTAATCAGGTGAATCAGGGTTCGGACAACGGGCAGGCAGAAGAGCAGGGCAGGCCGGAAGATCAAGGCAGACATTTCATGCCCGCCCTGCATTGCAGGGGGATTTTTCTGTCTTATCATTCATACAGATGGTTGAGCATACAGATGATTGAGACCGAACAATTTTTAACTTGCCGTTTACAAGGCTGAAAGGAACGTCACTCATGCACTACGAAGGAAATATCATCAGACCCCCGAGCGAGGCAAACAGCATTCTCTTACAGGTCACTGTGGGATGCTCCCGCAACAAATGCACCTTCTGCGGAACATACACCGGCGAGCGTTTCCGCATAAAATCAGACGCCGTTATCATGGAAGACATTGCATTTGCCGCAAAATACTGCAAACGCCAGCGCAGAGTCTTTCTCTGCGACGGCGATGTCATGATTCTGCCGCAGAAAAGACTGCTGAACATACTGAATGAGATAAAAAAACAACTCCCCTGGGTCACACGGGTGGGCGTATATGCCAATGCCAAGAGTCTGAAAATAAAGAGTATTGACGAACTCAAAGAATTGAAAGAACACGGCATCGGCATTGCTTATATGGGACTTGAAACCGGAGACGATGTGACCCTGAAAAACATCAACAAAGGCGCGAGCGCAGAAACCATGATTCAGATGGGGAGAAAGGCAAAAGCAGCGGGCATCAAGCTTTCGATTACCGTGCTGCTCGGCATCGCGGGCAGGGAGCGGTCCCAGATACACGCCAAAGAGACCGGCAGGGTGCTGTCTGCCATTGATCCCGATTATGTGGGCGCACTGAGCCTGATGCTGATTCCCGGCACGCCCATTCATCAGGATTATCAGGAGGGGAAATTTATTCTCATCGAGCCGGATGAAATGCTCAAAGAACTCAGAACCATGATTTCGCATACGGCGCTTTCCGACGGGCTTTTTCACGCGAATCATGCCTCCAATTATCTGCCCATCGCGGCACGATTTCCCAAAGAAAAAAAAGAGACGTTGCAGTTAATTGACGAGGCAATTTCAGGGAGAGTCGCGCTGAAACCGGAGTGGCTGCGCGCACTGTGATAATTCCCCCCTTTTGTAAAGGGGGGCAGGGGGGATTTCCATGTTGCGGCAGAGAAATCCCCCTTAATCCCCCTTTAAAAAAGGGGGAATTTAATGTCTCTGTCCTTTCCCGGCAATCTTCTTACGTGTATATGGCACTAATCCGCCTGCGTCAATGAGTTCACGTATAAAATCCGGGTAGGGCGCGGCTGAAAATGTCTTTTGGCGCGTGAGATTTTCGATGCGCCCCGAGATCAGATCAATCTCCAGTACATCGCCGGTTTCGCTGCCTTCAACCGCTTCGGGACATTCCAAGAGCGGCAGCGCGATGTTGATGGCGTTGCGGAAGAAAATCCGCGCAAAACTTTTGGCGATAATGCAGGAAAGGCCCGCGCCTTTGATAGACCACGGCGCCTGCTCCCGTGAGGAACCGCAGCCGAAATTGCTCGTCGCCATCAGAATGTCTCCTGCCTTGACTCGTTTCACAAACTGATTGTCCAAATTTTCCAGACAGTGCGCGCCCAATTCTTCAGGCGTCGGCAAATTCGCATATTTTGCCGGAATGATAACGTCCGTGTCAATGTTTGCGCCGTATTTGTGTACCGTTCCTTTGATCATCTCGCCACCTCCTTCGGATTGACAATCACTCCGGCAACCGCGCTGGCTGCCGCCACAGCAGGACTTGAGAGATAAACTTCCGCCTGCGGGCTGCCCATGCGTCCGACAAAATTGCGATTTGTAGTGGAAATACAGCGTTCTCCCGCAGCCAGCACGCCGGTATGTCCGCCCACGCAGGGACCGCAAGTGGGCGTGCTGACCGCCACGCCTGCCTCAATAAATGTCTCAATGAATCCCTGCCGAAGCGCGGCGAGATAAACTTCCTGAGAACCGGGGATAACGATGCAGCGAACCGAAGGATGAATCTCACGTCCCTTCAATATGGCTGCGGCTTCGGCAAGGTCTTTCAGCCTTCCGTTAGTACAACTTCCGATAACCGCCTGATCAATTTTAACGCCCGCCGTCTGACTGACCGACACGGTGTTTTCCGGCGAATGCGGGCGCGAGACCTGCGGCTCCATGCCGGAGACATCATAAGTAATGACCTGAGTATAAGCCGCGTCCGGGTCCGAGGCATAGACTTTAAAAGGGCGTTTGGCTCTGGGCTTCACATATTCAAGGGTTTTCTCGTCCACAGCGAAAACGCCTGCTTTCGCGCCGGCTTCAATCGCCATGTTTGCCATCGTAAAGCGGTCGTCCATGGTGAGTTGTTCTACTACGGAGCCGGCAAATTCCATGACCGAATACAGCGCGCCGTCAACACCGATTTGTCCGATAGTATAAAGAATCAAATCTTTTCCGCCGATCCACGGACCCGGCTTTCCGGTAAATACAAATTTGATGGTGGGCGGGACTTTGAGCCAGATTTCGCCGGTTGCCATTGCTACGGCAATATCGGTTGAACCCATGCCGGTGGCAAACGCGCCCACCGCGCCGTAGGTGCAGGTGTGGGAATCCGCGCCTACCACCACATCGCCGGGCAGGACAAGCCCTTTTTCCGGCAGAATCACATGCTCGATGCCGCTTTTCTGTCCGCATTCAAAATAGATAATGCCCTGCTCGCGGGCAAATTCTCTCAGTTTTTTATTGACTTCTGCTGAGGCGATGTCTTTGGTCGGTACAAAATGATCCGGAACGAGTACGACTTTTTTCGGATCAAAGACTTTTTCCGCGCCTAATTCCTTCATCTGACGAATGGAAATACTCGCTGTCAGGTCATGCGCCATGACCAAATCGGCTTTGACATTGATAAACTGACCGGGGCTGACCTGTTTGAGACCGGCGCGCGCAGCCAAGATTTTCTCCACAAGCGTC
>DZCT01000675.1 GCA_022736535.1 Desulfatirhabdium butyrativorans
CTGAAAACGCGTGAAAAGACTGTTTACACGATGCATATAGGCGGATTCATCGCCCAGGAAAAAATCGTAAAATGCGGTGTCTGCGGGAGGATATATCATTCAGCGGAACTGCTTGAAATCGTTCCGCCCGGTTGTGTTTACGGTTATGATGTTATGATTCATATAGGTGAATCTATGTTTTTCGGGCATCGGCAGGCGGCGGAGATTCAGGCGGATCTCCGGAAACGGAATGTTCCGGCAAGCGTGAGCGAAGTTGAATATCTTGCCAGGAAATTCATCATATATCTGGCGATTGCCCATGAACGCAACAATACGGGGATTGTCGTAGTGATGGATTCAAACGGCGGTTATATTCTTCACATTGACGCCCTCGGAGACAAGGGTGGGGCACGTCTCATAAGCGGGATTGACAGTGTTTCCGACTTTGTACTTGGCAATGCGAAAATACAATCGGAACACAGCGGTCATGTGATTCCTTTTTTGAAGAAAATCAAGAAGCAATTTGGCACTCCGCTCGCGGTAGTGCAGGACATGGGAAAAGGAATTATGACGGCAGTCGAAACGGTATTTCCGAAAATAAGGATACTGATCTGCCATTTCCACTTTTTACGGGACATCGGCAAAGATCTGCTCGAAGATAATTATGATATCATAAGGAAAAGGTCGCGGCATTTCGGTTTTCTTGTAAAATTGCGGGATTTCTCAAAAGAGCTGAAGCTCCTCTTCGAGGGTGGCCAGAAAGGGATAGATAAATTTTATGAGGCAAGAAGCCGCAATCGTAAAATCAACCTGGATGACAATACCGAGGCGACAATACATCTTTATACGATTATCGAATGGATGCTTGACTGGAAAAACCAGAGCGACGGGTATGGATTTCCCTTTGACCGGCCGCACTTCGATTTGGTTTCACGGGTCGGAAGCGCTCTTAAAATCCTTGATATGATAAAGGATGCCGGGGGAAAAACAAAAATACCTGCCGTTAAAATACGTCGGCGTTTAAAAGTGCTGCTGGGTGAAATCACGGAAGACAGGGAGTTGAAAAACGCGATGAGCAAAATGGGAGACGCAATTCAGGTTTTCGATGCGCTGAGAAATGCGATGCGGGTCGCACCGGAAAATGGAGGCGGCGGGTTGAATGACGGGGGAGAACCTGTGGACATTAAAACCATTGAGGCTTCAGTTGACGAATTCCGTGTGGAACTGGGAAAAAATCCCGAATTCCTGAAAGAAAGGAAGGGAGCGGCTTTTCTGAAACAGATTGACAAATACAGGAAGCAGCTCTTTGCCGATCCTATCACCGTGAAAACCGCCGGAGTGGAAAAAAAGATTCAGCCTCAGAGAACAAACAATCTCATGGAGAGGATGTTCAGAGACTTCACCCGTGACAACAAAAGGAAAACCGGTGTTGACTCGACAGGACGCACTATCCAGGCGATGATTGATGACACGCCCCTGGTGAGAAATCTAAAAAACGACAACTACAGAAAGATAATTATCGGAGACAAAAAAAACCTGGCTGAAGTTTTCGCCGAAATTGATATTGACACCGTCAGGGAAAAGATGAAGGAACATAATTTGTGCAACGAGAAAGTCCCTAAAAAAATTCAAAGTCTTTTGAAAGAAGGCAAATTGCTTGATATGTTATCAAATATTGCCGAAAAATTCAAATTATCCTAAAAAATCTAACTGAGTTTTGTGACCATAGAAAATATTGCATACTATGAAACGTTCAACGCCTTCAACGCCTTCAACGCCTTCAACGCCTTCAACGCCTTCAACGCCT
>DZCT01000218.1 GCA_022736535.1 Desulfatirhabdium butyrativorans
CATATAATCAGTTCGGTTGTAAACAGATATTGAAATATTTTTGTCAGAGTACTTACGAGTCATAGGTCCTTGGGCAGATTTTTCAACTTGCTTAACACGCTTGCTGAAATTTAAGTTGTTTAAATCTTCCTTTGTTTCAGCCGCGTTTTCTTCATAAGCAAATGTACGTGATGGCTTAACTTCTCCGCGTTTTATTTTTCCGGCTTCTTTTATGCTATCCAATAATTCATTAAAAAGTATCTCATCCATAAGGTATTTTTCATATATTAGACTTTTTCGTAAATAAGCAATTAATCTCTCGCAAAGACCGCAAAGACCGCAAAGCGGACGGAAACCGCAGAACAGCGGACGGATTCTCTCTTTCTTCCTTTGCGCTCTCCGCGTCCTTTGCGAGAACTTTTTTTATTTCCGAAATGATCCCTCACATACAAACTATTTTCCCGATGTGACCTTCAAGGCATGGACAGCCTCTTCCAAACCGATCTTGCCGTCTCCGTTAATGTCGCCTAACACGCCGCCTCCGCCCGCAAATGTCATGGTTTTGGATACATCCGTCATATTTTTTTCCGTAACATTCACACCTGTTGCCGTCACCGTGGTGAAGCCTGTTTTTTCGATTTTAACGGTGTAAGTACCGACCGCTATGCCAGGAATCGAATAAACGCCGCCGCTGCCTGATGTCCCTTTCATTCCCGCTTCGGTGACGGTGATCGTCGCGCCTTTGATACCCGCTGTCTCTCCGGTTACAGCCGTCGTTATTGTGCCGCGAATTCCCTGCATAATCGCTTTTCCGGCAGGATCAAACAGAAACACTGCAAAGCCTTTGCTCGTTCCTTTTATTCCCTCCGGCGCGCCGATAATCATATCTGCTTTGCCGTCGGCATCCAGATCGCCGATGGCAAGAGAAGTTCCCATCAGCCCCTTTGACATATCTTTCGGAGGATCCGGCGCCAGTATTCTGATGTCTGCATCTTTATCCAATTCATACAGGTTTTTCAGGGCATTTCCGCCGTAAACCACATGAACCCAGCCGTTTGCATCCGTCAGCACTTTTGCCCAGGGCGAAGCGATTGTAATATCAGCCTTTCCGTCTCCGTCAATATCCTCTGCCGCAACCGTGTAGCCGGTTTTGTCGCCTATGTATCGGACATCTTCGCTCAGATTGAGAGTGATATCTGCCTGACCTGACAAATCAATTTCAACGGCTAAGGCTGTGCCGCCGTAAACCACCTGAACTTTTCCAACGCCGGCAGTGCTTCCGCTCACGCCCATCATTGACTCGGGCGCGCCGATAACAATGTCTTCATAGCCGTCGCCGTTCACATCGCCGGCTGCCAGCGAAGCCCCTGCCTGATCCCCGGCAATCGCGCCTTTGATTTTGACATCGGCGGCAAGAACATCAAGGCTCTGTGCAAAATTGTTTTTTCCGTAGAACACATACACCATGCCGCCGTTTGCCCTGCCGGTTGTGTCCTCTTTCGGAACGCCGAGTATAATATCGTCTGTGCCGTCCTTGTTCACATCACCGAGAGCAAGACCCTGTATATCTCCGAGCGCGCTTTTAGCATTGGCATAAAAGAGGTCGCCGGTATTCAGCGTTCCGGCGGTTCCGTTGTTGCGGGTCATCACAACATCGCTGCCTGTTGCAAGATTGATTGTCTTAGCCCAGTTTGCCGCAGCACCGTAAAGAAAATAAACCCTTTCTTTTCTGTTGTCACAGAGAACCAGATCGGCAATTTTATCGCCGTTGATGTCTCCGATTGCCAGCGAAGATATGCGGCATTCATCCCGCTGCATGACCACATCCGCATCGTCGTGCATATTCAGTTCTTTGGGATCGAAACTGCTTTTGCCGTAAATGACATAAACCCTTGTCAGATCGTATTTGTTATTATTGTACTGTGCAACAATGACGAGATCATCTTTGCCGTCTTTGTTCAGGTCTCCGGCTGCCAGCCGTTGACCGACATACGCACGATCCGTTGTGCCGAATATTCTCACGCCTTCCATACTCGGCGTTGTTTTATCCGGCGTCACTTTCCCGTCCAAGTCTTTTATGGCGGCACTGCCGAAAAATACGGACACAAAGCCCACATCATTGACCGTTCCATCTTTAGAATGCTGCTGGGGCGAACCGATGGCAACATCGTCTTTGCCGTCACCGTTAAAATCGCCGACAGCCATGCTCTGACCCAGTTTCGCCATATCCGAATCCGCCCAGATCACCATGTCCCTTTCGGTTTCAACTTCCAGCACATTGTCGGCATAAGCGGCGCCTGCCAGCACCGTGAGCAATGCCAGCGCCGTCAGTCCAAGCTTTTTGAACACATCTCTGCCTGTTTTCACGGAAAAAAATTTCATCATGCTTTCCTCTCCTTTTTTTATCAGCCAGTTTAATATAAAGGCATATCAGACCATCCGCTATGCCTTAAACAGTATATTTCTCATAATATAATCCTCAGCTTTTGTCAAGCATTATTTTTTTTCAAACAATTTTCTAACGGAAACATCAGGCGGTGAAGCGGAACGCTAAGGGGAAAAAGAAAAATATGCCGTTTCTGCTGAGTTCGGGGGCGGGAGCCCCCAATGGCATTAAGTTAAGGGGCAATACCGGAGTTCCGGAGTGCTAAAATGAAATTTTAGCATTTCTTTCTGTGCTAAAATTCGCTTCGCTCATTTCAGCACTCCGGATTTGCAGCACCCGCAGAGGCGATATATTTGCAGTTGACAGATTGCCGATTTCCGATTTATTATCCCTGAAAAAACTGGAACACAAAAATTTTTACCACGAAAACACGAAAAAAGGGAAAAGCACGAAAGCGGTAAAGATTTTCGTGTTAAAAAAAAGGAGTATTCAATGAGACTTAGCCTTGGAAATATGACATGCCTTTTAATTCTGGTATGCGGACTGCTGGCAATGAATCTTCCGGCAGGAGCCGCTGAAGTGGGCGGAATCATCAGCGCAAATGCCAAATGGACCGCGGATCAAAGCCCCTATCTTGTGACCGGAAATATTCTGATAAAAAAAGGCGTTACACTGGAAATCGAAGCGGGCGTGACCGTGAAATTCGCCACCGCGCCCATTGCCTCGCTGGGATATTACATTCAGGTTGACGGCACATTGCAGGCGCGGGGAACTCAGGACAATCCCGTTGTTTTCACTGCGGAAAATAAAGACAATCCTTGGGGCTGCATTGCGTTCACGGACAGCAGCACGGACTGGAAAGAAGAAAAAGGCACGGGCTGTATTCTCAGCCGTTGCATCATCGAATACGCCGGAACTCAGCAGGACGCGGCGGTGATTTGCGTATCCGCTTCGCCCCTGATTGCGGACAACACCATTCGTTACAATGTCTCCGGCGGCGTTCAGGCTTCCGGCGGATTTCAGAATATTGTCAATAATCTGATTCATAACAATGGGATCGGCATCAAACTTTCCTGCGAAGGCGCGCTGATAGAAAACAATTATCTGACCGACAATCAGCAGGGAATCTATATAGACAAAAGCGTATATACGGTTGAAATAAAAAATAATACCATTATCGCTGCTTCCGCTGAGGCTTACGGCGCGTGTGTCGCTATTCACCTTTACTACAATGCTGTTGAAAACGCATCTGCATCGGAAATTACGAAGAAAAAAGCAATCATAGTGATTTCAAACAATCATCTTTCAAACACCGCGGGAAACGCTATTGCCGTCACAGAAGAAGAAGCGGCGGCAAATTATGAACTCCGTGCAACAGGCAACAATATCGAAAATTCCGAAGGAAAATTGGCGGTTTTGCTCTACGGCTGGAAACATGAAAATCCTTCGCCCCTTGACATGAGCGGGAACTGGTGGGGAACCGCGGACACGGCTGAAATCGGGAAGATGATTTTTGACGGGAAAAATGATTTTCATCTGCCGCAAGTGAAATATACGCCTGTCGCGGCGGAAAAAATTTCCGATGCCGGTTCAAGTCTTACTTATCAGCCCCCGGACGATACGCCGGATGAGCCGGTTATCAGCGATCAGCCGGGCGTTATCAGCAAAGATACGGTCTGGACCCTTGACAAAAGCCCCTATTATCTCTCCGGAAATATTTGGATAAAAGAAAATGTCTCATTGGAAATCGAGCCGGGTGTTGAAGTCATTTTCAAAACCGCGCCGGTTGAATCCCTCGGCTATTACATCCGGGTGGACGGGACACTGCGGGCAAAAGGGACTGCGGAAAAGCCGATTCTTTTTACCGCGGAAAGCAGCGATCACCCTTGGGGCTGTATAGCGTTTACGGATACGGCAACTGACTGGAATGAAAGCACATCACAGGGCTGCGTGCTGAGTCATTGCATTATCGAATATGCCGGAAACAATCAGTCCGCAGCGATTCTGTCTCTTTCTGCCTCGCCCCTGATTTCGGATAACACCATTCGCTACAATCTTACGGACGGCTTTGCGGCATCCGGCGGAAATCAGCGCATTTCCGGGAACTTGATTCATCATAATCAAAAAGGAATAAATCTTTCGGCGTCTGAAGGCGGGCTGATAGAAAATAACTACATTGCCGACAATCAGCAGGGCATTTATCTCAATTCAGTTCAGAATGCCATGAAAATTCAGAATAATACTGTCAGCAACACTTCTGCTGAAACCTACGGCGGATGTCTCGGTATGATTCTGGGCTATCACGAAAGCAAGCCGCAGATTGAGATTCGGAAAAATGACTTCATCAGCAGCGCTGGCAATGCGATTGCGCTTTCAGAGGCTGACGCCGATGCAAATACCACGCTGACGCTCACTGACAACAATATCATCGCATCCGGCGGTAATCTGTCTGTGTTTGTCTATAGCTGGAAGCATCAGAATCCTGAGTCTGTTCATGCGGAAAACAACTGGTGGGAGACAAATGACCCGGCTGAAATTGACCGCATGATTTTTGACGCCAACAACGACTTCTATCTTCCGGAAGTCATTTACGAACCGTTTGCCGCAGAAAAACTCGGCGATGCCGGCTCGAATTTGTCTTATCCGCCGCCGGAAGAGGAAGAAGAAGAGGAAGATGAGACAGACCAGCCCGGCGTGATTCGTGAAGATACGGTCTGGACGCTTGCACAAAGCCCGTATCTCATTTCCGGAAATATCCGAATCAAAAAAGATGTGAAATTGGAGATAGAACCCGGCGTGTCAGTCATATTCAAAGCCGCGCCGTTGGCGTCTGTGGGATACTACATTCAGGTGGACGGCATTCTGCGGGCGCGGGGCGAAAAAGGCAAGCCGATTATTTTTACCGCCGAAGACCCCGCGAGTAATTGGGGCGCGATTGTGTTTACGGAAACCTCGCTCGGCTGGGATGAGACAAACGGCTCAGGCTGCGTTCTCAGCAACTGCCTGATAGAATACGGCGGAAATGCTCAGGAAGGCGGCAAAAAAGAATACGGCGGCGCGTCGGTGCTGTGTCTGTCCGCTTCGCCGCTTATTGAAAACAATCTGATCCGATACAGTTCGGGAAACGGCGTTCAGGCTTCGGGCGGCTCGCTCATCGTCCGAAACAACCGCATTCACAATACCTCCCGCGCTGTTATCATTTCCGGCGCAGATGCGCGGATAGAAAACAATTATCTCATGTACAATGCACAGGGCGTTTATGCGGAAATCAGCGGAAACGCCGTTCAGATAAGGCGCAACAGCATCATAAATGACTCGCCTTACACTTTGGGCGCGTGTCTCGGCATGGTATTGAATTATAACGCGGACAAATCTTCGGACATAGAGATTCTGCAAAACCATTTCCTCAGCCGTGCAGGCAACGCTATTGCTGTAACCGAAGCCGCGGCAGATGCGAATTATGAGTTCAGCTTTTCGGAGAACAACATTGAACGGGTGCGTTTCAGAATCAATGCCGCGTCATTGCTCAAGCTGAAAGAAGCAGGCGTTCCCACAGACATTACTTCAAGTTTGGAAACGCTGAAAAACGAGGAATTTACAAATAAAAAAGATTTTGAAACGGCTGTGGAAAAGACGCTGGGCAAAGAACAGGCAAGTCATTACAATGCAACGATTCTGAGCAATGCTGAAAATAAAGATGTGAATCTCGCGGTTTATTACTACGCATGGAAAAGCAGTAAACCGGCGTCTGTTCAGATGGCGGGGAACTGGTGGGGAACGGACGATGCGGGTGAAATTGCCGACATGATCTATGACGCTGAAAATGACTTTTATCTGCCGCAAGTCATTTATCAGCCCATCGCGGGGCAGAGAATTTCCGGCGCGTGGTCAGACCTGCCGTATCCGCCGATTGCCTATGCAGGCGCAGATCAGAGCGTCAACAGAGATGCGGTTGTCACGCTCGACGGTTCGGGTTCGTTTAATCCTTTTGATTTGCTGTTATTTCAATGGACTCAGACCGGCGGCTATTCGCTCAGGCTTTCGGAAGCCGATTCTGTAAAGCCGAGTTTTGTCGCGCCCGCTGCCGAGGCATACAACCGGACTCTGACCTTTCGGCTTACCGTGAAAGACCCGCTCGGTTTCTCGCACACGGACGATGTGAGCGTGACAGTGCTTGATGCGGGCGTGTCCGTGGAGCGAGACAAAGGGCAATGCTTTATTGACGCAGCAGGAGACGGCGCTTGGAGCGAGAAAGCTTGGGGATGGCTTTGGTATGTTGTTTGTATTTTTATCATCTTAGGAATTAAGCAACTGAAGTTCACTTGCTAACGCTCGTGGCTCAGAGCCGGAAATCTTGTTACGAGGCTCTGCCTCGTAACATTACAGTTATTGCGGCTCTGCCGCATCCGTGTCATGCGTTACGAGGCAGAGCCTCGTAACGAGATGATGAACAATGGGTTTTTATATACATCTATGAATCTTACAATAAAACGAAAAAAAACACGTCAAATCCGGATTGGAAATGTTCCGGTCGGGGACATGTCGCCGATTGCCGTTCAATCCATGACCAACACCTTTACGCAGGATGTCGCCGCCACTGTCTCGCAGATACACCGTCTCGAAGCCGCAGGATGCGAGATGATCCGAGTTGCCGTTCCCGATGAAGAAGCCGCAGCCGCTATTGCTTTGATTAAAAAGCAGATTTCGATTCCGCTGATTGCAGACATTCATTTTGACTACCGGCTGGCGATTGCCTCGGCAAAAGCCGGCGCGGACGCGCTGCGCCTCAATCCCGGCAATATCGGCGGCGAAAAGAAAGTCAAAGCCGTTGTGGAATGCGCAAAAGATTTGAATATCCCCATCCGCATCGGCGTGAACGCGGGTTCGCTGGAAAAAGAATTGCTCAAAAAATATCAGGGCGCGATACCCGAAGCAATGGTCGAAAGCGCGTTCCGTCATATCGAATTGCTCACAGCACTTGATTTTCAGCAAATCAAAGTCTCTATGAAGGCATCTGATGTGCATCGCACCGTGTCAGCGTACCGGCTCTTTTCTGAGAAAAGCGATTTTCCGCTCCATGTGGGCGTGACCGAAGCCGGGGGGCTTTTCCCCGGCATTGTCAAATCCTCGCTCGGCATCGGAATGCTGCTCGCGGAAGGCATCGGAGATACGATTCGGGTTTCCCTCACCCGTGATCCGGTCGAAGAAGTGCGGGTCGGTTATGAAATTCTCAAAGCCCTTGATATTCGCCGCCGGGGACCGGAAATTATCTCATGCCCCACCTGCGGGCGATGCAAAATCGCCCTTTTTGACATTGCGGAACAGGTGGAAAAAGCACTCCTGACCAGCAGACTCACGATAAAAGTGGCGATAATGGGCTGCGTGGTGAACGGTCCCGGAGAAGCAAAAGAAGCAGACATCGGCATCGCGGGCGGAGACGGCATCGGCATCCTGTTCAAAAAGGGAGAAGTCGTGAAGAAATTTCCGCAGGAGAAATTGGTTGAAGTGCTGCTCGCGGAAATAGACAAATGCGGTTAGAACAGTTTCTCGCAAAGAGCGCAAAGAGCGCAAAGAGCGCAAAGAGATAATTTTTTCTCTTTCTGTCATTCCGAACGCAGTGAGGAATCTTTCATACCGCACCGGAGAATTTAAGATTTCTCGCTACGCTCGAAATGACAAGAGGCTACGCTTGAAATGACAAGAGGCTGCGCTCAAAATGACATGATGCTTAACCACTTATACTGAATCTCTATTGAAAGTATTCTCTCATTTTGTTTCCCGCAGAGAACAC
>DZCT01000219.1 GCA_022736535.1 Desulfatirhabdium butyrativorans
AGCGGCAAGTCCGATCTGGCTCGGATTCATGCGGGAAGTGCTGAAAGACATGCCGATTCAGGCATTTGATGTGCCGGAGGGTGTGGTTTTTTCCAACATTGACGCTGAAACCGGTCTGCTGGCGGTTCCCGAGACGCGCAGCACGATTTTTGAATGTTTCAAAGAGGGAACCGTTCCGAGACGATACAGCAGCCGTCCGAGTTCGGTCAGCGAGCCGGAGCAGTTTTTCAAGTCAAATATGTAGGGACACGCCGCCTCTGCGAGAGATAAACAGCGGTTTCTCGCAAAGGCGCAGAGAACGCAAAGAAAAAAGTATCTTATTAAACTTCTGAAACAGGGAGTCAGAAAAATGTTGCTGCCCAAAGTTGAGATCAAAAAAATCCTTTATGCCACAGACCTTTCCGAGAATGCCCGATATGCCTTTGCTTATGCGGTGAGTCTTGCCGATCTCTGCAATGCCGGGATCACCGTTCTGCATGTTCTGGCAGAAGACGCAATGCTGAGTACAGGCATTATCAGCTATATCGGAGAAGAACGCTGGGAAGAAATTCAGCGGCAGAATCTGGAAGAAGCAAAAAAAACGCTCACCGGGAAAAAAAGAGACCGCATTCCCCTCAGAGAAGGGCTTGATCAGTTCTGTCATGATGTAAAAGAAAATCTGACAGATCAGTCCTTTGTGACAGATGAAATTCTGATTCTCAGGGGAAATCCCGTGGATATCATCATCGAGCAGTCAGAGGAAAGAAACTGCGATCTGATTGTGATGGGAACTTACGGACACGGGATTATCGCAGACGCCATGATGGGAAGCACAGCCCGCCGGGTTTTGCGGCGCTCCAAAAAACCGGTGCTGGTCGTCCGCCTGCCGGATGAGGAGGATTGAGGAGTGAGAAATGAGAAGTGAGAAGTGAGAAGTGAGAAGTGAGAAATGAGGGCGGGGTTCGGGAGCGTGGCAGCGGGATGGAATAGCTGATGAACTCTGCCGCTGTCATTCTGAGTAGAGATGCAAAATCTTGCGTCTCTACAGCTCAGGGTCACAAGGCACTGTGTCATTCTGAACGCAGTGAAGAATCTCTGTTTATAAAATAGACATTTTCGGAAATAAGCGGCTGAGTCTCCCGCGTCTATTCTTAGCCGGGCCGCACAAACAAACTGAGTTTCTTTAAGAAACTCAGTTTGTAAGACTTTCTTTGCGCTCTCAGCGTCCTTTGCGAGAACCTTTTTTATTTCCGAAAAAGTCTAAAGAGATTCCTCACTGCGTCCGGAATGACAAAACAGGGGGCGTTCGGAATGACAATTTTCAATTTTCGTGCTTCCGTTTTCGTGCTTCCGTAATTCGTATTAAAAAAATTGTTCTTGACTTCTGATTGATTCTCATTATAAAGAATATGATTCTTATACTGATCCGATTTTGCTTTTTTTGCCGCAGACGCACACAGACGGACACAGACAGATATCCGAAACCGGAATACGGAGTAAATGCAGAAAATATGCCGTAAAAAACCGAAATTGGATCACTATAGCTGATTTCACCCAGCAGAAACAGGCGACTGTCAGGGGCCCGGTAAAGTCTATCGGGCTTTTTCTGTTTATATGAAAAAAATAATTGAAGATTAACTATGCGGACTGAAAACGAAAAAGAGTTTTTGATTCAGGCAATTGACGCCTTTAAAAGAAAAATAGTGGTCATTTCCTCGGATTTCCGGATTCTGGCAGCCAATCAGCATCTGATTGAAATGCAGGGGAGGGATATCACAGGACAGATCTGTTATCAGGCGCTTTACGGTCTGCTCTTTCCCTGCGAACACTGTCCCGCGCAAACAGTGATAGAGACCGGACAGCCGACACTGCTGAAGAACGGCTGCGGCACGCCGCATCCGGAAAAGCTGGTCTGCCTCTATTCTTATCCCATCATCAATCAGTCTTCGGAGGAAAAAGAAATTGATGCGGTGGTCATGCTGGATTTTGATCTTCCGGTTCTGGAAGGGCTGGAAGAAAAACTCTACCGGACCAACGCGTTTCTGAGAAATCTCATTCTCAGCTCGGTTGACGGCGTGATCGCGGCGGATATGAGCGGGATGATTTTTATTTTTAACGACGCGGCAGCCGAAATCAGCGGTTACAGCATTGATGAGACCATCAACTATCTGAATATCCGTAATTTTTATCCCGGAGACGGGGCCCGGGAAATCATGAAAAAACTCCGTAGCGATGATTACGGGGGCAAAGGGAAACTCAAGTCATGCCATGTGGATGTCAGGTGCAAGGGCGGTGAAATCATTCCGATCAGCCTGAACGCCGCAGTGGTGTATGAAGGCGATCTTGAAGTGGCAACCATCGGATTTTTCCATGATCTGCGCGAAAGCCTTCAGATGAAATCCCGGCTTGAAAGAACACAGATGCAACTGCTGCAGGCGGAAAAAATGGCTTCTCTCGGAAAACTGGCTGCCGGCGTTGCCCATCAGTTGAACAATCCGCTGGGAGGGATTACACTGTTCAGCAAACTGATTCTCGAAGAACACGACCTGGAGGAAAGTATCCGGGAAGACCTGAACCGTATTCTGAGAGACGCGCAGCGGTGCCGGGACACCGTGAAAGAACTGCTGGAGTTTGCCCGGCAGACCCGCTATAATATTCAGCCGCACGACATAAACAGAGCGGTTTCACGAACCCTTTTTCTGCTTGAAAATCAGCCGCTTTTTCAGAATATCACGATTATAAAAGACTTGGCGCCCTCACTGCCTGCCATTCCGATAGATGCCCATCAGATCAATCATGCACTGATGAACATCATCCTCAATGCGGCTCAGGCAATGGACGGGAAAGGCAGACTGACGGTAAAGACCGGCGCGGTTCCCGAGAAAAACCGGGTCTGCATTGAAATATCGGACACCGGACCGGGCATTCCCGAAGATGTTCTCTCGCGTATTTTTGAGCCTTTTTTCACCACCAAGGAAGAAGGAAAAGGCACCGGATTAGGTCTGAGTCTGGTTTACAGCATTGTGGAAAATCACGGCGGCGCGGTCAGCGTCAAAAATAAAACAGGCGAGGGTGCTGTGTTTATAATTGAACTTCCGACAGAAGTGAAGGAAGCGGGAAGCGGGAAGTGAAAAATGGAAAATAACTTTGACGAGATCACGCGTGTGCTGATTGTTGATGAAGAAGAGGGGAAATGTTGCGAAGAAATTATCAGGCAGATGAACTATGAAATCTTCAAAGCTTCCCGGGGGGAAACGGTCTTTCAGATTCTCAGAAAGACAAAAATTTCCATTGTTCTGCTTGATCTGAAAATGTCCGGCGCAGACGGTTTTGAAATCCTGAGGCTGATACATGAAAAATATCCCGCTGTTTTAGTGATTGCCGTCACGGAATTTGCAACGGTGGAGACGGCAATCGCAGCCATGAAAACCGGCGCTTACGATTTTATCCCCAAACCCTTTGAGCCGGACCATCTGAGGAGCGTGCTGAACCGCGCCGTTGAAAAGCTGAGTCTTGAACGTGTCCTGATTGTGGATGATGAAGAAGGAATCCGGGAAGGTTCGGCCCGCATCATCAGCCGGATGGGCTGCAAGGTATTCAAAGCCTCCCGGGGAGAAGAAGCCCTTGAAATCCTGAAAAAAGAGAAAGTTTCCATTGTTCTGCTGGATCTGAAAATGCCCGGCATGGACGGGATGGAAGTTCTCAACCGCATACAGAGAAAAGACAAATCCGTTCTGGTCATTATCATCACCGGATTTGCCACAGTGGATACCGCTGTCGAGGCAATGAGAAAAGGGGCTTATGATTTTATCCCCAAACCCTTTGAGCCGGATCATCTGCGGATAGTCGTGAACCGGGCCCGGGAAAAACTGCGTCTGGAGCAGGAAGCGGAATGGCTGGCGCGGGAGCGGAAAAAAAATCTGGCTGATCTTGATACGGAAAAAAGCCGTATCCGAACAGTTGTCGAATTTCTGCCGGGGGGACTGTTTGTAACCAATACAAGAGGTTATGTGGTGCTGATGAATCCGGCATTTCTCCGAAGATTCGATCTGGATCCGAATATCAAAACCGGGCTTCCCATAGAAAATTATGTGGCAGATGAAGGGTTTTGCAGATATGTCATGGAAATTTCGCAGGGAAAATATAAAATTTCAGATACAATTCCGGCTTATGAAATTGCGCTGCCGAACAACAAATTTCTGCTGGCAAGAGGCAGGCCCGTGCCGGGAGAGGAAAAAGAATGTGTGGGCGCGGCTGTCTCGCTGACAGATATTACCTCCATGAAGATGCTGGATCAGCTCAAATCCGAATTTGTGGCAAAAGTCTCGCATGAACTGCGGTCCCCGCTTTCCACCATCCATGAACAACTGGCGCTGGTTTTAAGCGACATCGTGAAAGAAGGAAAAGACCCGCATCTGCTGGTGCGTGCAAAGGAAAAAACCCGGGGGCTGATTTCGCTTATCAGCGATCTGCTTGATCTTTCCCGCATCGAATCCGGTATGCTTCGGCATGCTCCCAAGCCGGTCTGCATTGACGACCTTCTGAAAAGTATTGCGGATTTTATGACGACAAACGCTTCCGCCAAGCATCAGACCCTGACGCTGGACATTATCGGAATGCAGCCCTTTCCGCCGATAACAGCGGACCCCATCAGTCTGGAGAGCATTTTCGGGAATCTGATTGCCAACGCCATTAATTACACGCCTGAAAACGGTAAAATCAAAGTAAGGGCAGAACTTGTCGGAGAGCCTGAGAGCCGTCGGAAAATCCGTGTGGCAGTGGCAGATAACGGCTTCGGCATCGAAGGCAAATATCTTGATAAAATATTTGACCGCTTTTTCAGGGTGAAGAATGAAAAAACAAGATATATCACGGGGACGGGTCTGGGACTTCCGATTGTCAAAAGCCTGACAGAGGCAATGGGCGGGACCATTGCCGTTGAAAGCGAGCCGGACAGAGGGACCACCTTTACGGTCACGCTTCCGCTTGACAATTGAGAAAAGCAGTACAGTGATCCGACTTCGGTTTTTTACGGCATATTTTCTGCATAAATGCCGTATTCCGTTTTCAGATATCTGTCTGTGCCCGTCTGTGTGCGTCTGCGGCAAAAAACCGACAGACCGCAGAAAAAACGCTGTGTCCTCTGCGGAGAATTTTTTCCCCACAGAGGACACAGAGAACACACAGAGAACACAGAGAAAACTTTGTGATCTCTGAGGGAAAGTTACTGTAAAACGGGTTTCAAACCCGTTCTACAGCGGCGGATTTTTTCCCCACAGAGATCACAGAAAATACACAGAGATCACAGAGTTTTCTCTGTGTCCTCTGTGGTCTTTTCTTCTCTGTGCGCTCTGTGGGAAACAAAATGAGAGAATACTTTCAATAGAGATTCAGTATCAGATATCTGTCTGTGTCCGTCTGTGTGCGTCTGCGGCAAAACTCTGTGTCCTCTGTGGTCTTTTCTTCTCTGTGCGCTCTGTGGGAAAAAGGCTTAACAAACTCAGAATGACATTTCCGAAATCTTATGCTGTTGCGCCGCTGTCAAATCTTCTTCATTCTTCCCCGTAGGATTTCAATTTTCTTCTGAGGGTGTTAAGACCGATGCCCAGCATCCGGGCGGTACGGGATTTGTTCTTTCCGCTGCGGTTATAACTATCGAGAATATAGTTCTTTTCAATTTCCGTCAGCGGCAGAACAGCTTCATCCGATGTCTTTCGTGCTTTATCCCCCTTTTTTAAAGGGTGGCAGGGGGGATTGGAAAAGGGGGAATTTTGACTCCCAGTTTTTTTCCTCCGAATGTGTTCGGGAAGGAAACGGAGGGAAACCGCTTTTCCCTGAGCCAGATTCACGGCAGTCTGAATAATCGTTCCGAGTTCACGGATATTTCCGGGGTAGTCATACTTCATCAGCGCGGAAAGCGCATCGTCGTTTATCTGCAAGGGCTTTCCTTTGGCGCAATATCTCCTGATGAAGACATTTATCAGCAGGGGAATATCTTCCGGCCGCTCGCGCAGGGGCGGCAGATGCAGCCTGCCGCCTCTGATGCGGTAGTACAGGTCTTTCCGAAACATTTTCCGGGACATGAGTTTGTCCAAATCCTCATTGGTCGCGGCAATAAAACGGATATCTGCCCGGTGCTGCGCGCTGCTGCCCAATTTCAGATATTCTCCGTTTTGCAGGACCCGCATGAGTTTTCCCTGAAGTTCGATGGGCATATCCCCGATTTCATCCAAAAACAAAGTGCCGCCGTCTGTGTGTTCCAGATAGCCCGCACGACCGCTTTCCGCGCCGGTAAACGCGCCTTTGGTATGTCCGAAAAACTCCGCTTCAAACAGACTTGCGGTGAGCGATGCCATATTGACCGGTGTGAAGGGAAGCGCGGCGCGGGGACTGACATCGTGGATGGCTCTTGCCAAAAGTTCTTTGCCGGTACCGCTTTCGCCCGTAATCAGAATCGGCACATCGCTGCCCGCGTGAAGTTCGGCTTCTTTCAATATTTTCAGCATGTTTTGTGATCCGGTGACAATGGGCTTGAAGGCTTTGTGAATCCCTTCCGGCTGAATATTGCTTTTCTCAATATCGAGAATATCTAAGAGGCGTTTTCGTTCCAGAGTTCGATGCACTGACAATGCGAGGTCTTCTTCGGAAATGGGTTTGACGAGGTAGTCATAAGCCCCTTTTCTGAGACATTCCACCGCGACCCGGGCCTCGTTGACAGCTGTGACCATGAGACATTCGGTCCATGGGCTGGTATTTTTAATCACATCAAGGAGTTCCATGCCGTTCATTCCCGGCATGGTCATGTCTATCAGGGCAATGTCGAAAACGCCGCCGGCTTCAAACAGAGCCGAAGCTTTCAGCGGATCGTTTTCGGCGCATATATTTTTGAAACCCAGTCGGTTCAGCCTGCTTTTCAGTATGTCGAGGAAATCCCGGTCATCGTCAACAAGGATGATGCTGCTTTTCATGAGTGATTCTTATACCGAATCTCTTTTTTTAACAGGGATATACAGGATAACTGTTTTGACATCCTACATATCCTGTCCATCCCTGTTAATTTCTGACAGAGATTTGGCATGACTGTTATTTTGCTGATCCCCCGCCGTCATAAGCGGCTTCCGCGGACAACTTCACCTGATTCAGCAGCGCTGCCCGATGCGCCCTCAGTGTCTTATCTTCCGGTCTCACGTCAATCAACTGCGACAGGCTGTCAATCGCGTCATACCAGTATCCCTGATCCGCATAAATATGGTACTGTTTTTCTTTCGGCGTTTCTGTTATACGCTTCGACAACTCATCCGAGGGCTTGACATATCGGATTCCAGCGCCTGCCGTAAAATCTGCGGAGCGTTCTTCCTCATCGCTTGCGATGGTTAAAAAACACTCATATTCAGCACCCGGTTTCAGGCTGATCTTATAATCGGCAAGATTGATGCGGCAGAATCCCTCTTTGTCGGGACCTGCGATGTCCGTATCCGCGAGCGGTTCTGCAACGCCGATTTCATTCAGCCTGAATTCTATCTTCTCCGGCCAGGGGCCGGAGATATACCACAGCAGCACCGGCTGAGAATTTGAAGTCTGCCCTGTATGTTGCGGCGCAATCAGAGACATTCGTGAAGGCAGAAATACTTCCTGCGCTTCTGCGGAATCTCCGGATGCTTTTCGGACCACTCCCCGGGTCATTCCGCGAACCATTCCTCGGGTAACGCTTCTCATGACTCCCCGACTTTTTGCAGTTTCCTGATTTGCCTTGTCAGCTTCACCGGCTATTATCCTGATGACTTCCGCATTTTTTACCGGCGGATTGTAAACCGGCATTTCCTCAGACGCAACTGCTTTCTGCTCCGCTGCATACAACTGCGACAGCGTACAGGTTGCCAGCAATGAGACAAATAGAAATCCGAATGCGACATAAGATTTTGAAAAAGCATCAACTTTCATAAACATCCTCCTCTTTCCCGAAATTTTTGATTTTCCAGACTCGTTACAAAGCGCTGCCTCAATGCCGTTAAGTTAAGAATCCGCGCCCTGAAATCCCCTTCAATTTCTCGTTACGAGGCTCTGCCTCAATGCCGTCAAGTTGACAATTCCGTAGGTTGGGGTGAGCCTGCGAACCCCGACATCATCCGGCAGGTGTTGGGGTTC
>DZCT01000220.1 GCA_022736535.1 Desulfatirhabdium butyrativorans
TACTTTGCGTATCCTTTGCGTCCTTTGCGGTAAAAAATTATGTCGAACTCACGTTAAAACAGACAAACCCGTTTTACCGAAAGGCATTTTCAGCTTTCCCGCTGTTCCCGCTTCCTCTGAAATTGTGAAAAGCCCGAAAATTTTTTTTGTGTTTTCACAATTTTTATCATTTCCTGATTCAAATTTGCATTTATTCGTGCTAAAAGGAGATTTTTATCATTCCGGAGAAAACTGAAAATGTGTAAAAAAAGGAGGTTTGTCAGATGAAACAGGCTCTGAAGAAAATGATGAAAAAAATGTGTCAAAAAAGGAGGTTTGTCAGATGAAACAGGCGGTGAAGAAGGTGTTCAAAACAGTGCTGATCCTGCTTGCAGTATCGCAGATGGGGATCGGCGCAGCCGGGGCTGAAAAAATCAGGCTCTACGCGTCCGGCTGGTCCGTGAACGAACTGCTCAGAGGCATGAAAAAACTCGGTCAGTTGGATGAATTTGAGCTGATCCATGACAAATTTGAAACCTGCATCTATAAGCTTAAAAAAGGAGAGGCGGATATAGTGGCAGGCATGACCCTGTTTGAATTTATCGCTTCTCAGCATGAATCTCAGGACATCGTGTTGATTGCTGTTATGGATTACAGCGCGGGCGGCGATGTGATGATTCTGCGCCCGGAAATCCGCTCCGCATCGGACCTGAAAGGAAAAATCGTGGGCGTTCAGGCAAATTGTGTGTCAATTCAATTTCTGGACCTGTATCTGAAGAAAAACGGCATGTCTTTAAATGACATCAGAATTGCCCATATACCGGTGGAAAATGTGGCAAAAGCTTATGCCTCCGGGACATCGCTTGCCGGCATTGCCGGGGGCGGCGCTCCGCTCTCCGATGAAGCCGTCGGCGCGGGCGGCAGGATCGTTGCCACCAGCAAGGATTTTCCGGAAAAAATCATTGACGGATTTGCGGTAAACCGCAAATCGCTTCAGAAAAACAGGGAAGTGTATAAAATCTTTCTGAAAAAATGGTTTGCCGCTGTCCGGGACCCGGCTGTTGCGGAGAAGTCCGCAGAGGATTTGAAAATTCCGCCAGATGAATTTAAAAAATGGCTTGAAACCACTTATATTTATCAGGATGCCGCCTCATCTCTCGGCATGTTCCCCAAAGCAAAAGAGGTTACCCGGGAACTTCAGGAATTTTTCAAAACCGTGCCTGCCGGTCTTCCGCCTGCGGCAGCCCGTCTGTTCGGCAAAGAGCCGCTGAATGCGGATTCATGGTTTGACGATTCGCTGTTGCGGGAACTGCTTAAAGAATAAGCGGCGCGGGCGGCACCTCTCCCTTAAGGGAGAGGGTCAGGGTGAACCCGCCCTGCAAGAATAAGCGGCGTGGGCAGCAAGCTGCCCACCCTACAAAAAGGAGGCGTTATGAGCATCAAAACAAAAGTTGCCGGTATCATGATCTTTCTGGCGCTGACCGCATGGGGCTCAAGTCCGGCTGATGCCCAGAAACAGAACCTGTGTCATGCCGGATGGCCCCCATGGCAGTTTGCCAGAGGCATGGCAATGCTCGGTCAACTGAATGATTTCAACATCCACCGCGAAACCTCCGAAACCTGCATGTTCGGACTCAAAAAGGGAAAATACGATATAGGCATTATGACCCTTTTTGAATTTATCACTGCCCGGTATGATTCGGACACCGTTGTCATCGGCGTCACAGACTACAGCGTCGGCGGCGATGCTGTTGTGCTGCGCTCCGAAATTCAGTCTGGTGCCGAACTCAGGGGCAAAGCCGTCGGACTGCAGACCGACACCTTCTGTCTTTATCTGCTGTATCTGTATCTGAAAAAAAACGGACTGACATTGGATGAGATCAGACCCGTTCATATCGGCGCGGAAAATATCGGCAAAGCCTTTGTCGCAAACAGAACGCTTGCCGGTGTTGTCGGATGGATGCCGTTTATTGACGAAGCCCTCGCAAACGGCGGAAAATTGGCGGCAAGCAGCAGGGATTTTCCTGAAAAAATCATCACCATGATGACCGTCAGGCAGGCTGCCTTGCAGAAACACCGGGGGGTTTACAAAGATTTTCTGAAAAAGTGGTTTGCCGCGGTTTATGATCCGGCAGTATTGGAAAAAGTCGCGGAATATAACAAAAAGTCTGCGGCGGAATTTAAGAAATCTCTGGAATGCGCCTATATGTATCCCGATGTCCCATCCGCTCTTCAGGCTTTTCCGAAAATGCGGGAGACCGCTCAGGAACTTCAGGAATTTTTCAAAACCGAACCTGCCAATCTTCCGGCTGCGGCTGCGCGCTTTTTCGGAAAAGAGCCTCAGAAAACGGATTCATGGTTTGATGATTCGCTGTTAAAAGAAATCAGTCAATGGACTTTACCGGAAATAAAAAATTTCTCGCAGAGGGCGCAGAGAGCGCAAAGCTGTCGGAATGTCATTTCGAGCGTAGCGAGAAATCTTTCTTTGCGGCCCAGGCTGAGAACAGATGCGGGAGACTCAGCCGCTTATTTCCGATAATATCTTAATGAATAAGGAATTTCGGAATGCAGGGGGCGGTATTTCATGCCGCTCTCTGTATTCTAAACGAGGACGCCATGAGCATCAGATTAAAATTATTCATCAACTCCGCCATCACCATTTTTTGTCTGTTCAGCCTCGGCATCAGCGGATTTTTCTTTATCAGCCGGGTGGCAAATGTCTCGCTGCTGCTGGTTCAGGAACAGGCAGCCCCACTGCTGAACCTTGCAGAGGCTGAACAGAATATATGGGAAGTCATGTTCAGAATCAATGTCCATATCGGAACCACAGACCCTCAGAATATGGAGAATATTGAAAAAGAATTGCCCCGATACAGTTCTCGGGCAAAATCGAAATTTGCTTCCCACGGAGAAAAAGAAGCGGACAGAACCCGCACGGCAGCAGACATTCAGGCATTTGAAAGCCGGTGGGATAAATTCTTTCAGATCGGTATGCAGGTGATTGAGGCAAGCAGAGGATATGCCAAAGAACACGCCATGTCGCTGATGTCCGAACAGGGAAAACAGGAGTTTGATCTGGCATTGTCGCTGATTCGCTCCATGTCGGAAAAACACAAAAAAATAATGTTCGAACTCAAAGACGAAGCCCTTGCTGTCCGAAAACATTCGCTGATGTATCTGATCCTTTTTATATCGCTCACTGTCACAGCCTCTCTGTGCGCCAGCGCGTTTATTTCCCGTTCAATCACCGGTCCTATAAACCGGATTGTGGAAAAACTGACAGCGTGCAGCTCGAGTTCGGAACAGTCCGCAGAACAGACTTCCATGTCAAGCAGGTCACTGGCTGAAACCACCTCACGGCAGGCTGAGGCCATTGAAAAAACCTCGTCTTCGGTTGAAGAAATGTCCGCCATGACCCGCCGGAATGCGGATAACGCGGCAGAAGCGGAACGGCTCACCGAAGAGGTCCGAAAAATTGCCGAGCGCGTGGGAGATTCTATGAGCGATCTGACGCATTCCATGAAAGATATTTCTGAAACGGTCAGACAGACGCAGGGGATTGTGAAAACCATTGATGAAATTGCCTTTCAGACCAATCTGCTGGCATTGAATGCGGCGGTGGAGGCTGCCCGCGCCGGCGAATCCGGAGCCGGTTTTTCCGTGGTGGCGGATGAAGTCAGAAATCTGGCATTGCGGGCATCTCAGGCTGCCAAAAATACAAATTCGCTGATTGAGACCGTTATCAGAAAAATCCAGCAGGGGACAGAACTGACAGAAAAAACAGATACAGATTTTTCCGAAGTGATGAACAGTTCGTCAAAAGCCAGCAAACTGGTGGGCGACATTGCATCGGCTTCCGAGGAACAGGCGCAGGGCGTCGGGGACATCGGCAATGTGATCGGCGATATGGAAAGAATCACTCAGGACAATGCCGCGAATGCGGAAGAAACCGCTTCGATAGCAAAAGAAATGTCTGAACAGTCCGGGCAGATCAGGGAATTTGTGGATCAGTTGATGTCGCTTGTCAGGGGCAGGAGCCGCCCAGGCTGAGAACAGATAAAAAAATGACAGCAAACGGCGGGAACAATCTGTTCTCAGCCCGGTCCCGCCCTCAATGTCATTAAGTTAAGAGCTGAAAATCCCCCCTTGAGGGGGGGCAGGGGGGTGTTTCCGGCAATGCCATTAAGTTAAGAGAAAAATATAGCGGAAATGTAGGTCGGGGTTCGCAGGCTCACCCCGACCTACGAAATTGTTAACTTGACGGCATTGGGTGTTTCCGGCGGGGTAAGAGGTACGGGGTTTTCCCTCTGTGGTGGCCTCCTGCCTCCTCTGCGCTCTCCGCGTCCTTTGCGAGAACTTTTTTTATTTCCGAAAAAGTATAGGGTCTTCAGGATTTTCGGAACAGTTATCCTGTCAGTCCTGTTCATCCCTGTTAAAAATCAGCCGTCATTCCGTATAAAGTCAGAAGAAATTAGGTGATGAATAAATGGCAAAAAAGATTACAATTATAGGCGCGGGACCCGGGGGATATGTCGCTGCTGTCCGAGCCGCGCAAATAGGCGCGGAAGTGACGCTCATCGAGCGGGATAACGTCGGCGGCACTTGTCTGAATCGGGGATGTATTCCTTCCAAAATCATGATTCACACAGCCGAAATGCTCGAAAAATTTCACAGAGCGCAGGAATTTGGAATCACCGTGGAAGGAAATATCCGTCCGGACATGCACGCGCTCATGTCTCGGAAAGAAAAGGTGATTCAGACGCAGATCAAAGGCATACTCAGTCTGCTTCAGCATCACAAGATTCGTGTTCTGAAAGGGCAGGGCTTCATTGAAAGCCCGAATCTTGCGGCTGTGCGACAGGAAAACGGAGAAACCGTTCAGGTTGCGTGGGACAAACTGATTCTTGCGCCGGGGACCCAGCCGTTGAATATTCCTACATTTCCCTTTGACGGAAAGCGGATTCTTTCGAGCAATGATGCGCTGAATCTTCGGGAAGTCCCTAAATCCATTGTGATAGTCGGCGGCGGCGTGATCGGATGCGAATTTGCTTTTATGCTGAACGCGCTCGGTTCAGGCGTGACCGTGATTGAGGCAATGTCTCGTATGCTTCCGCTGCCCTCGGTGGATGAAGATTGCTCAAAAGTGCTTCAGCGGGAAATGAAAAAACGCAAAATCGCCTTTATGACAGACCGCATTGTGCAACGTGTTGAGAAATCTGAGGAAAGGCTGATTGTCACGGTCGGTCCCTCGCCTTTTCTGAAAAATCCTACAGAAAAAGACAAACTGCCGCTGAACATTGAAACAGAAAAAGTGCTGGTCTGCATCGGGCGGCAGCCTGATACTTCCGGGCTGGGGCTTGAAAACATCGGCATCAAGCTTGATGAAAAAGGATGGATTGTCGCAAATGAGTGTATGGAAACCGGCGTTCCCGATATGTACGCGGTCGGCGATATTCTCGGTCCCGCCAAAATCATGCTCGCACATGTCGCGTCTGCCGAGGGCATGACTGCCGCGGAAAACGCAATGGGAAATGCGGCGAAAATGAATTACGATGCGATTCCGGGAGCGATTTTCACGATGCCGGAAGTCGCCAATGTGGGCTTGACGGAAATTCAGGCAAAAGAAAAGGGCTTTTCCGTGCGGGCGGAGAGCGTTCTGTTCCGAATGCTCGGCAAAGCGCAGGCAATCGGAGACATTGCCGGTGAGGCAAAAATTGTGTCCGATGCGGAGACCGGCAAGATTCTCGGCGTGCATATCGTGGGACCGCACGCCACTGACCTCATCGCGGAGGGAACGCTTGCGGTGAAGACCGGCTGCACGGTGAAGGAGCTGGCGGAAACCGTTCATGCCCATCCCACGCTGGCGGAAATCATGCTCGAAGTTTCGCTGAAATCAGCGGGGAAAGCCTTGCATGGATGAAATGCGAACCACGAAAAAACACGAAAGGGACGAAAAGCACGAAAGATGAGTCTTTTTATCATTTTACCCTCTCCCTTGAGGGAGAGGGTAAGAGTGAGGGGGAAAATACAGGCATCTGTCATTTCGACGAGCGAAGCGAGGAGAAATCTTCGCTTCGGACAGAAAGATTTCTCGCTGCGCTCGAAATGACAGTTTACAGTTTCCCTCTCCCTTGAGGGAGAGGGTGTAGGATTTCGTGCTTTCGTGGTTTTTATTTTGCATTTTTCCCTTTCAAAAAGTGTGTAAAAAGCTTATAATGCAGACTATTAAATAAATCAGGAGGGATTAAAATGACTCAATTAGCAGAATTAGAATTACAGTTCATAGAAAGACTGAATGCTCGCAATAAAGCCATTAAACTCGATCCCAATCCTGATAGGTATGACAGCCGTGGAGGAGACTTAGCAGAGAGCAAAATTGAAAAAGAAAAGGCGATAGCTCAGGCACGAGTTGACGAGCGAAACAAAGTCATACAGGATTTGTCTCATTCAATTAAAAACCTGATCAGCACGGTTATTGATCCGCTTGAAAACTTGAAGCAGGAAAAGCTTGTCAATCCGCAGGTGATTGAAAACGCCTTGCGGGGCGCAAATCTGGTTCGGGAAATTGTCAACGCCATGAATCTCTCTTTTAAAGGCACAATTGACGATTTCTACTATGACGCCGAACACAACACGGGAAAAGACAGATTGAATTTGCAGTCCGCGCTTGTCCAATCCCTGAAATATTCTGTCGGGAATATGTTCGACGGCAAATATTTCAACAGCTTTATGCGGAAATATTTTCCTGAAAAAAACATTTATCTTGAAGCAAAATCGGAATGGACAACTATCTCTCAATCCGAGTATTCAGGCATTCAAGCCTTTTTGCAGAAATACTTCTTTGAAACCGACATCAGTTTTGCCGATGCGGAGAAATTTGTCATGGGAAATGAAAAAGGCTCAGGCATCAAGTTAATGATTTTATTTCAGGAAATCATTCTGAACGCGGTAAAATATGCGGCGTTTGCAGACAGGGAAAAACGCTTTTTACGCATTCATTTTCTCAGCGATGAAAAGGAGATTTCCGTCAAAGTCGAAAACGCCTTTGAACCGACTGTTAAAACCAAAACATCAGGCATCGGTCATGTGATTATTGATAATTTTGCCAAACTGCTGAATGCCAAACCTGTTGTAACCAAAGACAATCATGTTTATTCTGTTGAAATTCGGTTTCCGAACTTCTGGAAAGAGCAAAGCAAATGAAGAAAATTTTGTTTGTTGAGGACGAGTTATCAAAAAATATCCCCCGTATTACCCGGCTGTTTTCCAAGTATCTGAGTAAAAAGAAAATCCGAAAATTGGAAGAATTAGAGGCAGATGAAAGCGGTTACGGCGCAGAGCCGGAAGAAGTCAAAGCCGTTGTAGAGGAAAGCGGTTTGATAGAGCTTGAATATCGTTTCCCGGATGCGTTGCGTAAAATCATCCATCATCACAGCAACTATATCCTGTTCATTATAGACAGAAATCTGGTCGAATGCGGATATGAATTTTCCGAAATAGCAGGAATTGACCCGAAATACAGCGAATCTCAATATGAGAAATTCTTTGAACGTGAGGGCGATTATCTCCTTCACAAACTGCTTTACAGCGGCGTGGATGTGATGAGGAAATTTTATTTCCTGACCGCCTATTCAGCGCAAAATGAAATTCGGGGCTGTGAGGAAATAAAAACGCTGATTGATTTCGGTAAGTTCAACACAGAAAATTTTATCGAAAAGGGCGGGGACAGAGATTTTGATCGCCTGTGCAACGAGATTGAGAAAATCAGCATATTGAATCTGCAACATGAAAATAAGCCTTATCTCGACATCCTGCGAAAAAACATCGGCGAGCGTCCAGCGGATAACTTTCTGAAAATTCTTGAGGAAAAGGATGATGAGCGAAGAATCGGCGATAATTTGAAAGAAATGAGAAATCTTTATGAGCAAATACTGAAAGAAGTTTCAGAGCGGATTCCGGATATGAAAAAAAGCTGTGAAAACGATAGGGGCAACATTGTTATGGGAAAAATTACGGCAGATTGGTTGTCCGGTAATGAACATATCAACATCATTATCCGAAACTTTTTTTTCAGCATAAAAGGCATTGCCAGTGATTTCGGGAGTCATAACAATGCGAGGGAACGAGCAATTT
>DZCT01000221.1 GCA_022736535.1 Desulfatirhabdium butyrativorans
AGCGTTCTGTTAGTTTGTCTTGCACAGGAAGAACACAATTATATCAGACGATTGCTGTCTTCATTTGAAATCGAAATCAGGTACAAAGATGTCTGCCCGGTGCCTGACACAGAACCGTCTGTTTTTGATGAAAATACCTGCATGGTCGTTCTTCACGCGGATGAAAATCGTAAAAAAACAGAACAGGAAATCCGTCAGATCAGAAACATGCTTCTCCGCCCCGTTCCGATTCTGCTTTTAATTGAGCAAAATTCAGTATCCGAAATCAGGCATTATCTTCATGCGGGCGCGGATGATTACTGGATACTGCCTTTGGATCAGGACACTTTCCCCGTGCGCTTTTATGTGCTGTTTGAATGGGGGCAGGCAGTGGTGCATACAAAAGCAGAAGTCATTCAGAAAAGAGATATTCAGAAAAGAGATATTCAGAAAGAGAATGACGATGCCGCGCCTTATACAAGCTTGCTGTGGCAGGGTGTTTTGAACAGTTTCAGAGAAGGACTGCACTTTTTCTCTCCCAAGCCGATCATAAAAAGGCATCTTAAATCTCCGCTCGCTCACGGCTCGGAATACGGGAAATGGGAACAGCTTCGGCTCCTCGGCGAGGGCGGTTTCGGGAAAGTGTGGCTCGTCCGTGAGCGGGGCAAAGCATCTGCGCTTGCTGTCGCAAAAATTCCTCATTCTGCGGATATGAATATCAAAGCCCTGCGCTCCGCCGCTATTCTGAAACGGCTGATTCATCATCCCCATATCGTACAGTTGACAGAAGTTTTTAAAGAAGAGGGAAAAATCATTCTGATTCAGGAATATGTTGACGGAAAAACCATGCAGGAACTTTTGGATTCGGGCATGGATGCGGGAAAAAAAGAAAAGGCATTTTTGCAACTGCTGTCTGCGGTGTCATATTCGCACGAGCATAAAATCATTCACAGAGATATTAAGCCGGACAATGTGATGCTGACGCATTCCGGCACATTGAAACTCCTGGATTTCGGTCTTGCCGCAGACCTCTCCGCCCGAAATGCTGACACAAGCGCGATGGGTTCGCTGCCTTTTATGTCGCCGGAGCATATTCGCGGAAAAAGCGGTATTGCCAGCGATGTCTGGGCATTGGGCGTGATGCTTTATCTCCTGTCTGCCAGATGTCTTCCCTTCTGGAACGAGAGCGAAAGTTATCTCATGGATTCCATTCTTGAAATGCCGCCGATTTCTCCTCGCCGTTCAGAACCCGGACTGCCGGAGAAGTTGGAGGAAATTATCTTGAAATGCTTGGAAAAAGACTTGTCAAAGCGTTACCGCAACGCAGGCGAACTGCATTCGGATTTGCTGAAAACCTTTCCTGATTTCGGAAAGGGAAATGTGCTGAGGGACGGGTAGCGCCTCACCCAATTGAATTTGATACGGCGTGCCTCCACGGAGGGCTGCGCACCACGCCAGCAACCTTGCAACACTGATTGAACAGGCTGAGACTGTCACCTTATGAAACATAACACACATCAGCAGGATCGCCGTTCCGCTCTCTCGGATTTTCTGCTTCGGAACCGGGAGCATATCATTCAAGAATGGGCAAGAAGACTGCATTCGGAAGTCGGCGAGCAGTATTACCGGAGGCCCCCGGCGGAACTGACAGGAACGGTCTCCGAGGCTTACGAAGACAATTTTCATGTTCTGATTCATAATGATTTCAAGCCCATTGACCGCTTTATCGAAACCATTACCCGCATCCGTTTGGAGACAGGTTTTTCCCTTTCGGACGTGCAGAAAGCCTTTGAACTGTTTCGGATTATCGTGATTCCGCTTCTCGCAGAAGAAACGGCAATTGAGGAATTCCATGAGCATATCACCGACATCAACCGATGTCTCGCGTACACGATTCACCGCTTCAGCGATTACTTTCAGGGAATGCACGAGAAAACCATCCGGGAGCATAATCTCAGACTTGAAGAAGAAGTCCGCATCCGCACCGCGGAACTGAGAGAATCGGAACTCAAATATAAAACGCTGGTGGAGGAAATCAGCGACGGCTATTTTGTGGTCAGAGATGAGATCATTATTTTCGCCAACCGGGCTTTCTGCAAAATGCACGGTGCCGAATCCGAACAGATTGTCGGAGAAAAATTCTATACTTTCATTGCCCCGGAAAACCGGAAAGAAATTATTGAAATTTATAATAAAAGTCTTGAAAAAATATCCCGTCCCAGGGCCTTTGAATACACGCGTCTCACCAAAGAAGGAAAACGCTTTCCCACTGAGATTATGGCGCGGATCACGCATTATGAAAACAGGCTTTCGACCATCGGCATCTGCCGGGACATCACCGAGCGGGTCAAAATGGAACAAAGAGTGCGGGAGGCGGAACGGATGGCATATATCGGGCAGATCACCACTTCTCTTTCCCACGAGATACGGAATCCGCTGTCGGCTGTCAAAATGAATCTTCAGATTCTCAAGAAAAATCAGCAGATTCAGGGCAACGATCAGCGCCGCATTGATATTGCCGTCAGAGAAGTCATCCGGCTTGAGGGAATCCTCAAAGAACTGCTGGATTTTGCCAAGCCCCTTCAGTTGAAAATCAGCGACTTCAATATCAATTCCATTCTTTCCGCGGCAGTGGAACTCTTGGAGATCAAATTCGATCAGAAACAGGTGGCGGTTTTTCAGTCTTTTGATTCGGAAATACCCGCGATGCAGGCAGACGGCGAAAAGCTGGGACAGGCATTCATCAATCTGCTGCTGAACGCGTTTGATGCCTCGGAATCCAAATCAACAATATGGATTTATACGCATTATCATCCGAATGACAGCCCCCGTTCCCGCATTGAGGTCGTTATTGAAGATGAGGGACAGGGCTTTTCCGAAAAACATCTTTCTGAGATATTTGAACCGTTTTTCACAACAAAAACAAAGGGAACGGGCTTGGGACTGACGAATGTGAAACGGATTGCCGAGGCGCACGGGGGCAGAATCAGCGTGTCGAAACGGGAACCCCGCGGCGCCTGTTTCCGCCTGTATCTGCCGGTCAGACAAATCTGATAAGATGAGGAGGTTCCGGAGTGCGAAAATAGAGCGAAGCGGTTTTTCGCAGTGCCGGAGTGCTTTTTCACAGTGCAAATCTATTTTAAGCCCGGGCGCTGCACTTATTTTTACACTCCGGAGTCTGTGTGCCGGGCAACAGCATTTTTACGAATCAGTTTTCCTTCCATATCACCGCCTTTTTCAATGCCTGATTTCTGAAATCTTCCGGAACCTTGTCGAAATTCACCATATCCACCCGGTAAGGAATGAGACTTTCATCTGTTTCATCCAGCAGAATATTTTTCAATCTTGAAAACAGCTTTTCATCAAGACCGGTTATGCCGATGTCATAATCCGAACCTCTCTGAAAAATTCCTTCAGCCCTTGATCCGAACAAAAAAATTTTGCACGGATAGGGTCTGAATATCCTGAAAATTATTTGTCTGAGCAAATTCAGATATTTATTTTCATATTGCACATCTTCGGCTCTCATTTCAATATCTCCGAAATCCGCAATATTCTGAATCAGGATTTTCAGAATTTCGGGATTACCAAGATTTGAATCATCCCGGCAATCCCGTGAATCCCGGTTCAGACAGTTTGTCAGCAGTGACAGGGCGCGTCAGCGACGGCGCCCCTGCTCATAAATTAACGCTGTTGGAATATGGCTTTGTAGAAAGAGCAGTTCGCCTTACATTCATTCACTTTTTCCAGATACTTGCCCTGCTTTTTCCCGTGACACAGCGTTCCGGCAACACTGAAACAGATTTTGCCGGAATTGGGATAAGCCGGACATTCCTTCTCTTTTCCGCATTTAAGATGTTCCCAACAATTCTGACTTGCAGCCATAATAACATATCTCCTTTTTATTATTCAGGTTTTCTCCTCCCTTGTGCAAGGGGAGGCATGTTTTTTTCAACCAGCTTTTTAATCATATCTTCGTCTGCTATGAAAGGAATCGTGATGTGATCCGAATCGCACCGGGTCTTGTTGTACTGAATCGCTGTTTCAACGGCATTTTCATTGCGGGCCCATGAACGCCGCGCCACACCGCCCATCACATCCCACGGAACCGCCTGTCTGATGATGTCGTCAACCCGCGCGCTGCCGTCCAAAACCAGCGCAAATCCCCCGTTAACCGCTTTTCCGATGCCGACGCCCCCGCCGTTGTGCAGTGCGACGAGACTCATCCCCCGGGCAGTGTTTCCCGTGAAACAGTGAACCGCCATTTCCGCCATGATATTGCTTCCGTCTCTGATATTGGCGGTTTCACGGAAAGGCGAATCCGTGCCGCCGGTGTCATGGTGATCCCGCCCCAGCATCACAGGACCGATTTCCTTATTCCGAACCATTTCGTTGAATTTCAGCGCAATGGACATTCTGCCTGCGGCATCCTGATAGAGAATCCGTGCCTGTGCGCCGACCACTAATCTGTTTTTGGCAGCATCCCGAATCCATATATAATTATCCCGATCCTGAAAACGCCGCTCAGTATCAATGCAGTCCATCGCTGCCCGGTCTGTTTTTGCCAGATCCTCCGGTTTTCCGCTCAGGCACACCCACCGGAAAGGACCGTAACCGTAGTCAAAAAACAGCGGTCCCATCATATCTTCCACATAAGAGGGAAAAATAAAACCGTCAGCCGGGTCTCTGCCGTTTCTGCAAACTGCTTTCACGCCCGCGTCATACACGGCTTTCAGGAAGCTGTTTCCGTAATCGAAAAAATAAGTCCCTTTTGCAGAAAGTTTTTTAATAAGTTCGTAATGCTTTTTCAGAGAACGCTTCACCAACTTCACAAATTCCGCGTGATCGCTTTTCAGCATCTCGGTTCTCTGCTCATAAGCAAGTCCCTGCGGACAGTATCCGCCGTCATAAACCGCATGGCAGGAGGTCTGATCCGAAAGCAGATCAATTCTGATCCCGTGCTTCACGGCATCATCAAGCAAATCCACGATATTGCCGTAAAATGCAATTGCAATTCCCTGTTTTTTCTCCTGATATTTTTGGGCGATGCGGAAAGCCTCAGCCGGAACTTCAACAACTTTGCTCACCCATCCCTGCTGACGCCGGGTCTCGATTCGCGAAAAATCCACTTCTGCGATGATGCCCACGCCCTCGGCAATTTCAACGGCTTTGCCCTGCGCGCCGCTCATGCCCCCGAGACCCGATGAGACAAAAAGAATGCCCCGCATATTATTTTCCGGGGGAATGCCCAGCTTCAGGCGCGCCGCATTGAGAAGCGTGGAATAAGTGCCGTGAACGATGCCCTGAGGCCCGATATACATCCAGCCGCCCGCGGTCATCTGCCCGTAATTTGCCACGCCCAGCGCGGCAGCCCGGTGCCAGTTTTCCTGACTGTCGTACATGCCGACCATCAGCGCATTGGTGATGATGACTCGCGGGGCATGGGGCGAAGATTTGAAAATGCCGATGGGATGTCCCGAAGCCACTGCAAGGGTCTGTTCGGAAGTCAGCACTTCAAGATAGGCTTTGATCAGCCGGTACTGCATCCAGTTCTGGCAGACCTGTCCGGTTTCGCCGTAAGTTGTCAGTTCATAAGGATAAAGTGCCACATCAAAGTCCAGATTGTTGTCAAGCATCACCTGAAAGGCTTTGCCTTCGATGCACCTGCCTTTGTATGCGCTGACGGGGCGGCCCATGATATTTCCCGAGGGTCTGAAACGATAGCCGTAAATTCTGCCCCCTGTCAGCAGTTCGTCTAAAAATTCCGGGGCGAGTTTTTCCTGCCATTTTTCAGGAATATAGCGAAGCGCATTTTTCAGGGCAAGTTCTGTTTCTGTTCGGGACAAAGTAAAATTTCTTTTCGGCGCTCTTCGGATGCCCTTAATAAATTTAGGGCAGGTCGGCAGACGGTCAAAAATATTTTCGAGTTTGACGGTCATTGCCCCGGAAATATCCGCATTGCTGAACATTTTCCTGCTCCTTGTCATCACGAAAATGTATTTTTTCAGGAGTTACGCAGTTGAATTTTTTCATCCCGCGGGCTGCATTCCCACGCGGAGGGGGTCAATGCAGCCCGGACGCTCCGCGTCCGCCCCGGTTCAGAACAGACAGCAACAAACTGAGTTTCTTAAAGAAACTCAGTTTGTGCGGACGTTCCCACGCGGAGCGTGGGAACGAGATCAACTGCGTAACTCCTATTTTTATAAAAAAGCTTTTCTTAGCGCTCTTAGCGTTCTTTGCGAGAAATAAAGGTTCTCTCAAAGACGCAGAGACCGCAGAGAAGATTTGATAACATTTTAAAAGTTATCAAATTTATTTTTTAACTGACTATATACTTTTTTTGAGCCGATGTAAACAGCCGCAGATGCTTTTCGTTTTGAATCACTGATATTCCTTGACAACACATGATAAAAAAGTTAGAGGATAAATGATTGTTTTTTTAGATTTTGGAAAAGATCAAATTGAAAATCAATATATTATACTCAGAGGGCAGGCAGCGGAACTGAAGTGATGCCTGAGCGAAGTCCAGGGCTCGGCTCCGTTCAACCGCCGCCCTCATTGTTTCAGGAGATATTATGTCAGAAAAATATGATCTTATCATCATCGGCGCCGGCCCCGGCGGATATGTGGCAGCGGTTCGGGCTGCCCGGCTCGGTTTGAAAACAGCCTGTGTGGAAAAATCCCCCCGGATCGGGGGCGTATGCCTGAATGTCGGCTGCATTCCGAGCAAGGCATTGCTTGATTCCAGCGAATACTACCATCTGGCAAAAGCGCATTTTGCCGAACACGGCATCGGCATCCGTGAAGTTACGCTTGACCTGCAAGCCATGATGAGCCGGAAAAACAGGGTCGTGGAAGAACTCACCGGACAGGTGCGACAGCTTTTGGAAGGAAACAAGATTGACATTGTTCACGGCACGGCAAAGCTGATCGCTGCGGATCAGGTTGAAATTAAGGAAAATTCTTCTTCCATGATGAAAGTTTTAAGTGCAAAAGCGATTCTGCTGGCAACCGGCAGCGCGCCCGTCACGGTTCCGGGGCTTGAATTTGACGGAAAACATATTGTCAGTTCCACAGAAGCCCTTTCTTTTACTGCTGTTCCGGAGCGTCTCGGCATCGTGGGCGGCGGATATATCGGTCTGGAACTGGGGTCCGTGTGGCAGCGTCTCGGTTCTCAGGTCACGGTGATCGAGATGCTCCCGAAAATCGCCATGACATTGGACGGACAGGTGGGACGCGCTTTGGAACGGATTCTGAAACAGCAGGGATTTGATTTTCTCCTGCGGACAAAAGTTTCCAAAGCTGAAGTTGTTGAGAATAAAGTTTTTGTAACGGCAACGGACGCTGAAGGCAAAACATCTTCTCTCGCCTTTGACCGTCTGCTGGTGGCGGTGGGGCGAAGACCCCTGACAAAAGGGCTGGGGCTTGAAGACATCGGCGTGAAAACCGATCCCCTAAGCGGTCATGTGCCGGTGGACGAAAATTATTGCACCAATATTCCCGGCGTTTATGCTGTCGGCGACCTGACGCCGGGTCCCATGCTTGCACACAAAGCATCCGCGGAAGGCATTGCCGCAGCGGAATGTATTGCCGGACTGCCCGGAGAAGTCAATTACGATGCGATTCCCGCGGTGGTTTATACATGGCCCGAAGTCTCGTCCGTGGGGCTGACCGAGGAGCAGGTCAAAGAACGGGAGATTCCGTATTGTGTCGGAACTTATCCCTTTTCCGGCGCGGGGCGTGCGCGCTGCATGGGCGAGAAAGACGGCTTTGTCAAACTCATCGCCAATTCCGAGACTGACCGGATTCTCGGCGTGCATATTATCGGTCCCCGGGCCGCGGACATGATTGCCGAATGCGTGCTGGCACTGGAGTTCGGCGCGAGTTCCGAAGACATCGCCCGCACGGTTCACGGGCATCCGACTTTTGCCGAAGCCTTGCAGGAAGCGGCAATGGGCGCGAGAAAATGTTCGATCTATGCCTCATAGCAGCTTATTTCTGCCACGAATGAACACGAATGGCAAGCACGAATAAGCACGAATTTTTTTATAATTCTATTAGTTAAACACTTAAAAATTTCTTTTTTTATCTTA
>DZCT01000676.1 GCA_022736535.1 Desulfatirhabdium butyrativorans
GCTGCGCCGTTTTCTGAATGTGTTCGGTCATATCAGAGACAAAAAACGAAGATGTTCCTGTCTGACTCAGCAGGGCACCCGTTTCAGGGCGGCTTTCAATAAAATGTCTTACGTGTTCTGCGAGAAGCATTGAAGCATCAACAACTTTGACCCGCATTCCGATTTTTTGCTGAATGCTCTTTTTCAAAAGCGAGTAATGGGCGCAGCCCAGAATGAGCGTGTCTGTCTGTCTGACTTTCAAAGGAATGAGATATTTTTTGACAATTTTATTGGTTTCGGGCTTGTCGAGTACGCCTTCTTCGATTAAAGGAACGAGCAGCGGACATGCCGCCGAATACACCCTTGCTTCGGGAGTTATTGCTTTAATTTTTTTTTCATAAATACGGCTCGTTATGACGGTTCGTGCGCCGATAACGCCGATGCCGAGTTTTCGGGAGATGTTGAGCGCACGCTCGGCAGCGGGTGTGATTCCCTCAAATACGGGAACAGCGAGCTTTTCAGCGAGTGATTCGGCGGCGGCAGCAGCGAGGCTGTGGCTTGAAATCACAATGATTTTTGCGCCTTTTTGGAGCAGAAACGCCGCGCCTTCAAACGCGTAATCGGTAAGCGTTTCCGGGCTTTTGTTTCCGTAGGGCGCACGGGCAGTGTCCCCGAAATAAACGATGTCGCAGGCGGGGAGCATTTCGGTCAATGCCCGTGCAACAACCAATCCGCCGATTCCCGAATCAAGTATTCCAATCATTGTGAACTCCGACCCCTAACCTCTAACCTTTTAAGGAAATTTTATGATGCGTCAACAAACAATGTCCATGAATCAGGAAATTTTCAACATCGGGCTGGATGTGGAAACCATTTCCCTCTATCTGCTGTGCTGCGGTCTGGCGGATTCGGACACCGCCATTTCGGTAAAAAATCTGCTTCCCGTGTGGAACAGCAGCGAAGCCGCATTGAACCAAGGGCTTGATGAACTTGAAAACAGAAATATTATCAGCCGCATACTCTCGGATCAGGAAGGAAAACATATTTACAAGCTGACAGATTTGAAGCAGTGGAAGCTGTAATTTTTTTTGACCTCGTTCCCACGCTCTGCCTGGGAACGTCCCTCCGGAGTGCGTCATCTTATAAAAATTACGCACACTCGTTACGAGGCTCTGCCTCGTAACGGCAGATTCACTGCGGCTCTGCCGGCTCCCCCGTTGCTTCATCCGGAATGAGGCAATGCCTCAGTTGCGGCGTTACGAGGCAGAGCCTCGTAACGAGATTTCTGCGTAAGGTAAGTTAATTCTTTTTTTACACATTCCCTTATCACATCATCGGGCAGGTCTGTCCGCATCCCCGGACATGCAGACGCCATCGCACGCCAGTTGGCGGTGTCGGTCAGCACGCTTTCAATAAAGGGCCATGCTTTGCACATTTTCGGCTTGACCGGATGAATCGTGCAGATTTTATTATCCCAAAATATGCAGTAGCCGTTTTCAGCCTGCGCCAGCACGGGTCTTTTTCCCGACATCCTACAGTATTTTTCCGCAAAATGATCGGCATCGGCATGAATGTAGGCGGCGATTGCCTGAATATCCTTCTCGGTGACGTAAGTGCCGCCGTATCCTTTACAGCAGTCGCCGCATTTTTTACAATTAAAAATCTCTGATGAATCCATAAAATCATTCTCGATCAAGGCATGAAGAAACTAAGTTTTTTTAAAAAACTTATACCGAATCTCTTTTGACTTTATATGATATTTTTTCCCCGGAGGGGTTTC
>DZCT01000222.1 GCA_022736535.1 Desulfatirhabdium butyrativorans
TTACAAACTAAGTTTCTTAAAAGAAACTTAGTTTGTTTGTGCGCTGAGGAACGAAACCCAACATTTTCGTGGTCTGTCAATATTAGAAAATGATCGTCGGCGTTAGGTTTCGTTCCTTAACCCAACGCCGACGAACTTGTTCCCACGTCGGGGCTTGAGGAACGAGAAAAGTCATGTAGGTTGGGTTGAGGAACGAAACCCAACATTTTCGTGGTCTGTCAATATTAGAAAATGATCGTCGGCGTTGGGTTTCGTTCCTCAACCCAACCTACGAACTAACCGCAAAGCGAACAGCTTATGCCGCATCCTTATTGTAGCAGATTCTGCAACAGTTCAGACAGCGCCCTGATTCTGTCTGCGCTTCTGCTTCCGTCAGCACCTGATCCACTTCAATAAAAGACTTGATACGTTCAGCCGGCGAAAGTTCGGTCATTTTCGCTCTCGGTTTCTTCACAATGCCCTCAACCGATTTGAAAAGCGATTCCTGAATATGCTTTTTCCGCAACGATTTCTCAACCGGTTTGACTTCCTCTCCGCTCAGATACTGGTGAATCGAGCGGGCAGCCCGTCTGCCGCCGCCGATGGCTTCCACCACCAGCGAAGGACCCGTCGCGGAATCGCCGCCCGTGAAGATGTACGGAATCGTCGTCTGCAAGGTGTCCGGGTTGTTGTCAATGGTATTCCACCGGGTGATATTCAGCGATTCCAGACGCTTGGAGCCTTCTTTGAAGAACACGTCAGGCCGCTGGCCGATGGCGGTGATAATGATGTCAGTTTCCAGCAATGTTTCAGAACCCGGCACTGTCACGGGGCGGCGTCTGCCGCTCGCGTCCGGCTCGCCCAGTTCCATTCTCAGATATTCCAGATGGGTGACTTTGCCCTCCGCGTTGCCGACAACACGGGTGGGCGCAGCCAGAAACTGAAATTTCACGCCCTCATGTTCGGCAGCTTCGATTTCCACCTCATTAGCAGGCATTTCCGCACGGGTCCGGCGATATACAATCCAGACTTCTTTCACGCCGATACGAAGCAGATTCCGCACGCAGTCAATCGCGGAGTTTCCGCCTCCTACCACCACGGCTTTTCTGCCCACTTTCATCTTTTCGCCCGAAGCCAGCCGGGACAGGAAATCAATGCCCGTATAACAGCCCTCAAGTCTTTCGCCCTCCACGCCCAGGGTGTAGTCAGTCCATGCGCCCACGCCCATGAACACCGCGTCATAGCCTTGATATGCCAGCGTTTTCATGTCAAAATCTTCGCCGAATCTTACGTGGGTGCGGGCTTCAACTCCCAGATTCAGAATGCCCTGTATTTCCCAGTCCAGAATTTTCTTGGGAAGCCGGTATTCCGGGATACCGTAGCGGATCATGCCGCCGAGATGAGGCATTGCCTCAAAGATCGTGACGCCGTGACCCAGCCGACGCAGAAAATACGCACAGCTCAGTCCCGCGGGTCCCCCGCCGATCACCGCCACGCGTTTGCCTGTTTCCGGCGCACAGGGGATGGGAAGCCGCTTGCCGGAATTCATTTCAAAATCCGCAACAAAGCGTTTCAACTGGTTGATGGAAACCGGCTCATCCTCAATGCCTCTGCGGCAGTAATTTTCACAGGGATGGGGACAGACCCGTCCGCAGGACAGCAGCAGGGGATTGCGCTCCCGGATCGTGTTGACCGCGCCTTCATAATCGCCGGCATGAATCTGTCCGATATATTTGGGAATGTCAATTTCAGCCGGACAGGTCTGACGGCAGGGCGCCAGCGCGTCGTCTTCCGCATTGAAATGCAGAAGCCGCTCGGACATGGTTCTGACCGTGAGAATGTTTTTGGGACATGCGCGCTGACACGCGCCGCATCCCACGCATTTTGCCTCATCCACCACCGGATAGCCTTCGGTCCCGATATGAATCGCATCAAAGGTGCAGGCTTTCACACAGTCGCCGAATCCCAGACAGCCGATCCGGCATTCCCGCCTGCCGCTGTAAAGCGCGTTCACCGCGCTGCAGCTCTGAACCCCGTCATAATAATATTTGTTTTCCGCTCTGTCTCCGCCTTTGCATTCGTTATAAGATGTCACCGGCTCCGCCGTACCCGCGCTCAGTCCCAGAACCGCAGCCACATTCGCCGCAGATTCAGGTCCTCCCACAATACAGACGCTCGGCGGCGCCTGTCCCTTCACAACAGCGACCGCCGCTGCCGAACATCCGGCAAATCCGCAGCCGCCGCAGTTGGCGCCGGCAAGAAAATTTTCCACCTGCGCGATGCGGGGGTCCTCATACACATAAAATATTTTCGAGGCAGCGCTCAGCAAGCAGCCGCATACGACCCCGAATCCCAGCATTACAAGTAAGGCTTCTATCACGGCTAACCTACCTTTCTTTTATACCATCCCTTTAAATGCAAAAAATGTGAGAGACATCAGACCTGCTGTGACCAGACCGATAGATGTATCCTGAAGCGGTTTCGGCACTCTGGCAAGCAGGATGCGTTCCCGCACACCGGCAAAGAGAATCAGCGCCAGCCCGAATCCTGCCGCATAAGCAAAAGATGACACCAGAGATTTGACAAAGGTGTATTCTTCATTCACATTAATCAGACATACGCCCAGCACCGCGCAGTTGGTGGTAATCAGAGGCAGAAAGATGCCCAGACCCGCATACAGCGCGGGAATGCTTTTTTTCAGAAACATCTCGACAAACTGCACCAGCGAGGCAATCACCAGAATAAAAGCGATGGTTCTGAGATATTCCAGTCCGTATTTTTTGAGAATATAAAGTTCGGTGAGCCAGGTAATCCCGCCTGCCATGACCAGAACAAAGATAACCGCCATTGCCATACCCACAGCGGTTTCCATTTTTTTGGAGGTTCCGAGAAAAGGACAGTTGCCGAGATACTGTGCCAGCAGAATATTTTTGACCAGAATACAACTGATGATAAAAACAACATAATCACCCATTTAATTTTCTCCTTCCGCGTTATCGGCTCTGAGCCCTCGGCTCTGAACTGAAAGATGAAAACCGAGAGCTGAAAACTGAAAGCCGAAAACTGAAAACTATTTTTTCCCTGCAATGTTCATCACACAGAGCATCAGTCCCAGACATACAAACGCACCCGGGGCTTCCACCATGAATTGGAAAGGCTGAAAAGAAGATCCGAAAACTTCCATCACCTTCATATCTCCCCATATTGTCAGGTTTCCGCTTCCGAACAGTTCCCGGAAAGCTGCCAGCATAGCCAGTGCGATGGTATATCCGATGCCGATGCCGAAACCGTCGGCAATGGAGGCCAGAACGCCTTTTTTAAAGGCAAAGGCTTCCGCACGTCCCAGCAGGATGCAGTTGACCACGATGAGCGGGATGAAAATACCCAGTTTGAGGAAAAGGGGATAGGTATAAGCCTGCATCACCAGTTCCACCACGCAGACAAAGGTTGCAATGACAACAATAAAACAGGCAATCCGGACTTTGGGCGGAATGATATTCCGCATCATGGAAATCAGAACATTGGAACATACCAGCACAAAGATGACTGCCACGCCCATTCCGATGCCGTTCTCCACCGATTTGGTGACGGCAAGTGTGGGACACAGACCCAGCACCAGTCGGAACGGCGGTATCTCTTCCCACAAGCCTTTGGTAAATTCCTGAACAAGAGTTTTTGCCATTTTTTTTCTCTCCGAAAAAGGGTCACTGCCGCTTGTCAGTCAGGAGCATAAAAACGCCCCTCAGCGCTGACCCCTCATCTCTGACCCGATTTATTTTTTAAAAGCTTTCAGATTTTCTTCAATCTGGGGTTTCAGCCGCTTATAAATTTCAACAATATCTGTTGCCGCCGCGCATACAGCGCGGGAGGTGATGGTCGCACCGCTGAGGGCGGCGATTTTGCCCCCGTCAGAGGTTACTTTGACCGCTTCGGCGGCAGAAAGACCTTTGAACGCTGTTGCAAAAGCAGGATCATCTTTTGCCCTTGCGCCCATGCCCGGGGTTTCCGAATGGGTGGTGACGCCCACGCCGATGATTTTGTCTTCTTTTATGCTGATAGCGACCATGAGTCCCACATCGCCGCCGTATCCCTTGCCGTAACTCTCCGTTGCCACTGCCGAGGGTTCTCCCTCAAACACCCCGACAAAAAAGCTTCTTTCGATTTCGCCGTCTTTGAGTTTGAAACGGTCGGCAATGGGATTGTTGGCTGCACCTTTGAGAATTTCTTTGATGGCAGGACCTTTGACAAATTCCAGTTGCTGGTTCTCAATCTGTTCTTTGGTGTTGTCGCGGATATAGGCAAGCAGACCGCCGGAAAACGCGCTCAGCACGGTCAGCACCACCACCATTTTTATCATTTCACGCATTTCACATATCCTCCGATTTCATGTCGGGACACGCTCTGAGCCTGCCCTTTCCATACATGACAAGTTCCGAATTAGAGACGACATTTTATGCCTTTCCGATGTGACCGAGCGTCTTGGGTCTGATTTTGTCCAGAAGCGGGTTCAGCAGATTGGCTACCAGAATGGCGAATATCACCCCGTCTGCATACGCGCCGATATTCCTTATCAGTACGGTCATCACGCCGGCAGTCAGACCGTAGAGGAGCATGGGAATAAAATTCACCGGCGAGGACGAGTCTTCAGGCGCAAGAAAAAACACAGCGACCAGCGTATAACCGCTGAAAAGATGCAGCATGGGGCTGCCGTAACGCGAAGGATCGGATGTGTTGAACAGCAGAGCGGTCAGAATAATTCCGGCAATGAAGGACAGAGAAATTTCCCAGCGGATAAATCCCCGCAGCATCAGATAGATGCCGCCGACAATGAGCCCCAGTCCGAACCCGGCGCCGATGCCGCCGATCTGTTTTCCCCAGATCAGATCAGATACGGTGAAAGCATCGGCCGCGGATACGCCGAAATTTTTCACTGCGGTCAGCGGATAGACCATGGAAGGGAAGTTCAGTTCATAATTGACAAGACTCTGATTGAAATCAAAGCAGCCGCCCCATGACAGCATCATCATGGCAACGGCAACCGCCACAGGATTGAAGGGATTGGAGCCGATGCCCCCGAAAATATTTTTTCCCACCACAACGGCAAGAAAGGTTCCCATAATGACAATCCACCAGGGCGCGGTTGCCGGCAGCAGCATGGCAAGCACCAGCCCGACCACCGCAGCGTTCCCGTCGCCCACCGTGACAGGCAGCTTCGCCGCTTTGTTGAATGCCAGTTCCCACAGCATCGCGGCAGATACGGACAAAGATATCACGCCGACGGCGGGCATTCCGTACTGATAAAACCCCATGAGCAGCGCCGGCAGCGCCGCCAGCATGGTATGATAACTTCTTTCGGTGATTCCGCTCCCGTTGTGCCAGAAAGGCGCGTGGGAAACAATGAATTTTTTCTGATTAAGCATTCGCTGCCTCCTCTGTGAGACGCATCCGCTCCAGTTCATATTTTGCCAGACGGATATACTGGAAGATCGGTATTTTTGCCGTACATACAAAACTGCACAGGCCGCAGCCGATACAGGCATACAGATCATACATATCTGCCGCGCCCTGATACTGCCCTGCCTCGCAGAAACGCACCAGCATGTTGACCGGAATGTTTGCCGGACAAATCCGCACGCATTCTCCGCAGTTGATGCAGGGATAGTCGGAAACCGGCGACACGCTTTCAGCGTCCTGAACCATGATCGCGTCCGTATCCGGCTGCACCGGAAAATCTTCGGAATACACTGCCGCGCCGGTCAGAGGTCCGCCGATGATAATTCTGTCTTTTTCATTCAGTTTCACATCAAAGGCATCGAAAATATCCCGCAACGGGGTTCCGAGCCGGACTTCAATCAATACTTTGCTCATATCTTTTTTGATGAGCGTCACCGCTTTGCTGACCGGGATTCTTCCCGAACTGAAAGCCTGTCCCACAGAGGCAACCGCTTCCGCGCTGAAAAAGCCTATCCCGATTTCTTCCCATGTTTTTCCCGCAGGAACCACCTGACCCAGCACCTCTTTTGCGATCATGTGCGGTAACGCGGCGGGATATTCAGATCGGATTTCTCTGATCTCCGCGCCCGAGGCGCCGCCGACAGCCCCCGCATTTTTCATGCTGCCCGGGGCATTGCCGTTGCAGGGAATGGCAATCACAACGGATTCAGCGCCGGTGATGCGTTTGAGGATGCTGATCCCTTTGCTGATATCCTCGCTGCGGGAACTCATCACATACTGCTGGGTGAATATCAGCAGGTCGGCATCAACGCCGCAGACCACGATGGTTTTTATCTGCGATTCGTCTGAACCGGAAAAGTTTTCCAATGCCGGCGCGCCGGGTGAAAATGCAAGATATTTTTTGGCATTTTCAAGGCTGATGTCTGCCGGGTCTTTTCCGAAAACATCTTCTGTTTCTTCCTGAGTGGCAGCGCTGATCGTTATCGCGGTATAAGATTTCCCGAAATCGCCGATATAGGGCGATACGGATGAGACCGTTCCCGTGACAGAAGAAATCACATAGCCCTCGCTGTCTCCGTAAAGCACAAGCTTCTGACCGGTTTTGACTTTTTCTCCGATTGTCAGCAGCCCGTTCCCTTTGTAGGGCGCTTTACAGAAAAGTGTGACGCTCCGGGGCATGGAAATCTTCTCAGGCTTTAAAGATTTGCCGTTTACGGACTCATAAGCAAACCGGGGCTTTGTCAAACCGAAAAATGATCTTTTAATCATAATAAAAGATTCCATTTGTAAATTTGTTAAGCGTTAATGGGTCTGGAAATCAGAAAACACTTGTAAAACGATTTTCAAAATCGTTTTTCTCTTACCGTGGCGGGCATCTGCTTTGTTAAAATCAGAATGTCGGTTTCTGTTTTCCGGTATCGGCTTAAAAAAAATTGAGAATTGAGAAATAAATTCTGCAAACAGGAGGCATCTGCGATGCTGTTTCTCCTACAAATATTTCGCATCTGCGATGCTGTTTCTCACTTCTCATTTAAAAATTATAGTTCACATGGCACAATTTGCATTCTTCGGGTCCCGAGCCTTTTTCTTTGTGACACCCGATGCACTGCTGATGAATTGCATCTGTCTTTTTGACGATGCTTTCAACCTCAAAGTCACCTGCGTCATGGCAATTCAGACAGGCTGCGGGCGCTGAACCGTCTTTCGGCACATCATGGCAGGACCGGCATGAGGTCCTATCTTCAGCGTTTTCCGGGTGATGGTGACAGTCCGTGCAGGCAATGCCGTAGCCCGATTCTGCCGTGTGTGTTTTGTGGTCAAACAGGACTTTTCCTGTGCTGCACTGAAACATCAGCCTTACAGGTTCATCCGGGGCTTTTGCGGAAAAGGCTGTGTAGCTCAAGACGCCGACAAGCAGAAGAACAACAGCCATTCCGTAAGCCAACTGCAATGGTTTTTTCGGATTCATATCGTGTATATCCTTTCACAAAATTGGGTCATATAAAAAATCAGACCTGACATAAATTGTTGTCTCATCTAACACAGTGTTATAAAAGTTTCAAGTTCTTTTTTCCCAAACGCAAAGAAAAGTTTTTGCAATTCGGCGCCGTTCAAATAACATGAAAGGAATGCTGAAAAATCCGGAAGATCACAGTTCCGAATCGGAGTTGATCGTCAGTATATGACGGAAGTTTAATATAAATATGATTTCTCAAAAAAATAAATTGCTATAAAAAAAGTAAAGAAAATTCATATTTTTTACGCGCTCTCCGATTAGGAGTTACGCAGTCGGCTCGGTGCCGGGAGCGTAAGCGACCGGACGATCTGCCCGCTCACGCGAGGCTCGGATTTTTTTATCAACTGCGGAACTCCTGCTCATGACGCTTCTGAAAAAAATGTGTTGCAATCAGGCTTTTATTAAGGCAAAATAATATTTCTATATATTTTTTGATAAAAGTACGAGTTACGCATCTGACCTCGTTTCCACGCGCCGCGTCAATGCCGTCAAGCTGACAATTCCGTACAATTCCGTAGGTCGGGGTGAGCCTGCGAACCCCGACATCATCCGGCAGGTGTCTG
>DZCT01000223.1 GCA_022736535.1 Desulfatirhabdium butyrativorans
TCAGTTCAACATCAACACCGGGGAATCTGCCACCTTTACCGGACCCGGCACGGTGAGCAATATCATCTCCCGTGTGACCGGCGGAAGCGGATCGTGGATTGACGGACTTTTGCGCTCCGAGATACCGGGAGCAAATCTGTATCTGCTCAATCCTCGCGGGGTGATGTTCGGTCCCAATGCCTCCCTTGACATCGGCGGCGCATTTCACGTCAGTACGGCGGATTATCTGCGTCTCGGAGATAACGGCAGGTTTGATGCGGCTTTGCCGGAAAACAGCGTTTTGACTACAGCCACGCCTTCGGCATTCGGTTTTCTGAGCCATGAGCTTTCCGGCATCGGCGTGGAAGGCACTCTTAAAGTGTCCGAGGGACAGACTGTATCGCTGACAGGCGGAAACATTGAAATCTCAGGGGGACAGTTGGCGGCGCAAAGCGGGCATATCCATATTGCCAGCGTTGCGTCTCCGGGTGAACTTGTTCCGAGTGACGCTGGTTTTGATATTTCCGCTTTTGAACGACATGGAGAAATTTCCCTTTCCGGGGGCGCAGTGTTGAACGTCAGCGGCAACCGTGGCGGAGACATTCATATTCGCGGGGGAAGATTTCTCATCAGCGATGCGGGTTCGGCTGCGGTTTCAATGACAGGCTATGAAGACGGCGGCGGTATTGATATTGAGACAAGCGGCGATGTGGCGGTTCTCAACGGCGCAGAGATATTCACCGAAACTCTTGCGGACGGCGGCGCCGGAGACATAAGACTGGCAGCAGATAATCTGGGTATAGTCGGCGGAGTCGTATATTCTCAAAATAGCAACGGAACCGGCGCCGGAGATACCGGGAATATCTCACTTTCAGCAAATTCGCTTTTCATTACCGACCTCGGAGCAATTTTTATAGATACCGGCGGCACAGGGAACGGCGGAAATATGCGCTTAGATACAGCTTATACAGAACTGAGCGAAGGCGGAAGATTAATCGCTGGGACATCAGGAGCAGGCAACGGCGGAGACATATCACTGATCGCCGGAGACTCGCTCAGTATTTCCGGATTCGGCGTAATTCCCGGGAGTGAGGATTTATACAGAAATAGCGGGCTTTACAGCAGAAGCACGGCTTCAGGGCAAGGCGGAAGCATTTCTGTGTTGACGGATACGCTTTCCGTTAAAGATGAGGGACTCATTACGACTGAGATACTTGCCGATGAAAACTCCGGCAACGGAGGAGACATTACGGTGGAGGCAAAGCGGGTAGAAATAGAGAGAGGCTATATCTCATCATCCGGCGTTATCACTGAAGATTCTCAAGAAACCGGAAACGCCGGCAATATTTCCATTACGGCGCGGGATTCGGTCAGTATTTCCGGCTCAGGACTGAATGAGAACGGATTGCACGGCTTGTATTACGGCGTGTTTTCACAAACACAGGGGACAGGAAACGGCGGCGCTGTCAGCATCAGAGCAGATGAACTGAACCTCAGCAAAGATGCGATGATAAACGCGCAGACATTCGGCAACGGCCCAGGCGGAACCGTTTCACTGGAAGCGAACCGCATGGAAATTCATGAGGGCGGCGATATAGCAGCGGACAGCTACGGTGCAGGCAATGCCGGAGATGTCTCAATCATTGCAAGCGAATCTGTCAATATTTCCGGTCTCGGCGTCAAAGGACTTACGAAACAGGATAATTCCAGCGCGATATATACAGCGGCGCACAGCAGCGGAAACGGCGGAAATTTGACCGTTTCAACGCCGCTGATGACTGTCGGCAAAGACGGTTCTATCTACGCGGACACGCTGGGAGATTTGACTTTGGACGGCAACACGCTCCCGCCCGGCAATGCGGGCAATATCCGGCTGAATGCAAAACATCTCGATGTGAGCAACGGCGGCATCATCTCAGCAGGCAGCGAAAGCAGCGGCATCGGCGGAAATATCGAGATACAGTCGGATCATTTGGAAATGCTCAATCAGGGTGCCATAGCAGCCAAAAGCACCGATACCGGAGATGCCGGAGACATTTCGATTCATGCTGAAGATATTCGGATAAAAAACAGCACGGTCACAACAGGCACGGAAAACGCGGGCGGAGGCAGAATGACGATAGATGTCAGCCAGTTGCTTTTTCTCTCAGACGGTGAGATAACCACCAGCGTCAGAAACGGTGAGGGCAACGGCGGAGACATCAGCATAAAGCTGCCGGAATTTGCCGTACTGAACAAAAGCAGCATTATTGCTCAGGCATATCAGGGAGCCGGCGGCAACATCAATATCGTTGCGGAGCATTTTATCCGCTCTTACGGCAGCGAAGTGGACGCGTCGTCAAAATTGGGTGTCTATGGCAGAGTCTTTATCACATCGCCCAATGAAAATATCAGCAGCGGTCTGACGCTTTTGCCCGGAAATTACCTTGATGCTGCCCGTTGGTTGGGAATCCCCTGTGCAGAACGCTCCGGAGAAAAGATGAGCCGATTCGTGATAACCGGGCGGGACAGCGTACCGACAGGCTTTGATGACTTGCTGCCGAGTCCGCCGGTGCTGCTGTATGACCGCCCCTGATTTATTATAACCATTTAATCCTGTTCAAAAAAATATCAAATACAATTTCCTCGTAAAATTTTGTCTGTCCGGCTTCTTGAAAAAAATAAAGAACCGAACACGCCCCGCTCAAGAAAGTTCTTGAAAAAAAAAGAATAGAGATTAACATAAGCCTTTATGCTGTTGTAATCTTTTATCCACGAAGGGACACGAAGAACATACGAAAAAAACACGAAACATATTGAAATATTTCGTTCCTTTCGCTTCTTACCGCCCGATGAAATGCCTGATGACTGACAATCTGTTTTCTTTTTAAGCAGCCCTGAAACCGCTTTCAGGGCTTTTCTGTATTTCGGAAAAAAACGATGTGGAAACGCTTCCTGATGATTCTGATTCTGCTGACAGTCGCGACCGTTTTTATCAGCCGCTGTGCTTCGGAATCTCTTTCTTTGTCCGAGATATGTTATGCCCTTGCCTTGCTGGTGTTTGTCAGCTTTCTGATTGCCGGATCACGGGAATATTTCCGCAGCCCGAAAATCCGGCAGACGCTGAAACACGCGGCGATATGGTTCGGCATTTTTCTGGGCGTGACGCTGATGCACACCTATCGCTTTGAATTAGTTCAGGTAAAAGACAGGGTTCTGGCAAATCTGCTTCCGGGCAGGAGTTTTGAGAAAAAGCCGGGAATGATGAATTTTCCGATTTCGCCAGACGGACATTTCTACATTCAGGCAACAGTCAACGGCGTGGCGCTCCGCTTTCTTGCGGACACTGGAGCGAGTGACATTGTGCTGACGCCGGACGCCGCCGAAAGGCTCGGTTTTGATCCTGAAAAGCTTTCTTTTGACCGGATTTATCAGACTGCAAACGGCATGGGACGCGGGGCTTCGGTTCAATTGGCGGAAATGAAAATCGGAGAACTGCGGCTTGAAAATATCCGGGCTTCGGTGAATGAATCCCCCATGTCCTCGTCTTTGCTGGGCATGAGCTTTTTTAACCGGCTGAAAGCTTACAAAGTGAAAAATGGCATCTTGACTTTATATTATAATTAATAGTAAAATTTATTTTTTTATGATTTGAGTATTCCGCAGGAGACCCGTTTTACAGCGGACGCGGAGCGTCAATGCCATTAAGTTAAGCCTTCCGGAGTGCGTCATCTTATAAAAGCGGAGCGGAGCGACCGAATTTTATAAAATGGGTCAGCACATGCTGAAATTTCATTTCAGCACTCCGGATTGCCCCTTAACTTAACGGCATTGACGCGGAGCGTGGAAACGAGAGAGAGAATCCTGTAGGGGTAGGCCCCCGTACTTACCCTGTAACTTCCCCTGCAATGAAGGGCATGCCCCTACGGTACCTTAACAGCTAACAACTGAGCGATGGCAATTGAGCAATGATAAACAGTAAAAAAGCATTATTGGCGCTTGAGGACGGACGCACTTATGATTGCCGTTCATTTACAGGCTCCGGGGAAACCCGGGGCGAAATTGTTTTCAACACCAGCATGAGCGGTTATCAGGAAGTTCTCACCGATCCCTCGTACCGGGGGCAGATGGTGACGATGACTTATCCGCTCATCGGCAATTACGGCGTCAATCCTGAAGATATTGAATCCGACCGCATACAGGTTTCGGCTTTCTTAGTCAGGGAATATCAGGCATTTCCGAGTAATTTCAGAGCCGATTCCACGCTCGGCGATTATCTGAAAAGCCAGAACATCATGGGAGTAGAAGAACTTGACACCCGTGCGCTGACGTTGCACATCCGAACCGGCGGCGCAATGCGGGCATTTATTTCCACAGAAGACCTGAATCCCGAATCGCTGGTGAAAAGAGCAAGGGAAATTCCGAGCATGGCAGGCTTGGACCTCGTGAAAGTTGTTGCCACCCGGACACCGTATTATTGGGAGGAGGGAAAGCCGAATCCCTGCGGCAACATTGCGCTGAATCAAAGCGTATGGAAACACAGAGGAAAAAAGCGTTCTGTGATTGCCTTTGATTTCGGCATCAAATATAATATTCTGAGATGTCTGGAAGCGGCAGGCTTTGAGGTGCTGGTAGTTCCGGCAGACACGGACGCGGAGACGGTGAAGGCGATGCAGCCGGACGGCGTTTTTCTTTCCAACGGTCCCGGGGACCCGGAGCCGGTAACGTATGCTGTTGAAACCATTCGTCAACTGCTGGGATACTGCCCTATGTTCGGGATTTGTCTCGGACATCAATTGCTCGGACTGGCGCTGGGCGGAAAGACATATAAACTGAAATTCGGGCATCGGGGGATCAATCAGCCCGTGAAGAATCTGCTGACCGGCAGAATTGAAATTACATCGCAGAATCACGGCTTTGCGGTAGATACGGAAAGCCTGAATCCGTCGGATTTTGAAATCACACATATCAATCTGAACGACAACACGCTGGAGGGGTTCAGACACCGGAAATATCCTGTTTTTGCAGTGCAGTATCATCCTGAAGCCTCGCCGGGCCCCCACGACGCGCAGTATTTGTTTGATGAATTTAAAAGGCTGATGTAATGACTCTCTTTTTGTAGGGTGGGCAGCTTGCTGCCCACCTTCTCGTAACAGGAGAATTTGCAATGAAAGAAGTCGCTTCGCTGCGTTACGGCGTGATATTCAAGAAAGCATTTTCCGTTCCCGAAATATTTAAGGCATTTGTCCGTGATTTCCTGAACATCGAACTGAATATTGACCATGTGGAAACGGAAAAATCTTTCAGCCCGCCGGTAGGAAAAGTTGACACCCGCTTTGACCTTTTTGCGGAAGACAAAGAAAACCGGGTGATTGTGGATATTCAGCACATCCGGTATCCGGATCACTACCACCGTTTTCTGTACTATCACTGCGCCGCAATGATGGAAATGATTGCGGATTCAAAGAGCTACGAGCCTGATACGAAAGTTTTCACCTTAGTTGTGCTGACTTCGGGAGACAGACATAAAAAAGACATCGGCATCACCAGTTTTGACCCCGTTGATCTTGAGGGGCGCCCTTACGGAGAGATTCCGCATAAAATCATGTACATCTGCCCGAAATATCTCAATGACAGGACGCCCGAACCTTACCGGGAGTGGATGCTGGCGATAGAAGACAGTCTGGACGGGCTTGTGGATGAATCGGCTTATAACCACCCGATAATCCGCAAGATATTCGGTATGATTGAGAAAGACCTGATTACGCCTAAAGAATATGCGGTTATGAAAGATGAATACAGTCAGCAGCAGCTTATGGAAGATGAGCGCAGGAAAATAGCAGTCAATTTAATAAAAATAGCTACATTGACGAAAGAGCAGATAGCACAGGCAACGGGCTTGTCTTTAGAGGAAATCCGAAAGCTTTCGGAATAACTATTTATTTGATGCTGTTTATATCAGACTTTTTCGGAAATAAAAAAAGTTCTCGCAAAGGACGCGGAGAGCGCAAAGGAATGTAACCTGTAACAGGTTACAGGTAAAAGGTAAAAGGTAAAAGGTAAAAGATTTCTCGCTGCGCTCGAAATGACATTCCGACAGCTTTGCGCTCTCTGCGGCCCGGCTAAGAATAGACGCGAGAGACTCAGCCGCTTATTTCCGAAAATGTCTATTAATTAATTTTTTGAATTGATAATATAAAAAGTCAAAGAGAAAAAATATGATCAAATCTTTTTTTGAGGAAGCTAAAGAACAGTCAATAGCCAAGGCAACAATTGTCTCAAAATACTTTTATGCCTGGGCAAAAGTTATTATCGGGGTTCAAAAGAAAAATCCCCATCATATCCAAAAAATAGCGTATTAAAACAACTTGAACTTGAAGGAAAGATCAGATGTCAGCCTCCGGCAAATAAAAGAAGAAAGAATACTTTTTCTGACAAGACCTTAGTTATCTTTCCGAAATAACAGATTGAATTTAAAATGGACAGTATTGAAAGAAAAACTCTGCTTTACAGGACAGCGGTTGAATATGGAGATTACACGATAAACCATGTTCAAGGGTGTTCACATGGCTGTTTATACCCGTGCTATGCGATGATGATGGCGAAAAGATTCGGAAAGATAAAGGACTATGATGAATGGATAAAACCTAAAATTGTCAGCAACACACTTGAATTATTAAGAAAGGAGGTTCCAAAATATAAACATAAAATCAAATTCGTTCATCTCTGTTTCAGCACGGATCCCTTCATGTATGGATATAGAGAAGTAAATGATTTGAGTTTAGATATTATAAAATTCCTTAATTCAGAAAATATAAAATGTACCACTCTGACAAAAGGGATACCGCCGCTTGAACTTTCAGAATTTGGAAAACAGAATGAAATCGGTATCTCATTAATATCTTTAAATGAAGGTTTTAAGAAAAATATAGAGCCTCATGCTGCCCCATATAAAGACAGAATTAATGCCTTATATGAATTGCATAAAAAAGGTTGTTATACATGGGTAAGTATTGAACCTTATCCTACGCCTAATATAATTGCTCAAAATTTTGATGATATTTTAAATGCAATTGAATTTACAGATAAAATTATATTCGGACGCTTAAATTATAATAAGAAAGTTGTCAGCTATTCTAAGTATCAGCAATATTACAATGAATTGAGTAATAAAGTAATTGAATTTTGTAAGAAACAAGGAAAAGAGGTTCATATAAAAGAAAAGACCTTTGTCAAATTGAAGCCGAAGCTTTATGATAAAGGATGTGTTGCTTACCCGGATTGAATGTCAGGCAGCATTTAATTGAAGAAAGGAATCTCCCATGAAATTTTTCACAGATGATGATGTCGTCATTATCAACGGAAAAGCGGTGAAAAAGATTTACGGCGGTTTCGGCATGGGACAACCTGCGATTCTGGCAAAGCAGGTCGCTGAACTGCACGGGTATGAGCTGAAAGAAATCAATCGGATTGTGAACAAGCATTACAAATGGTTCGATGAGGGAATTGATTTCATCAATCTGGCGGTGGAGATTGACCACAGCCAACACATCGCTGATATTAAAGCGTTTTTGCTTGAATTTTACACTCGGGACGCTTTAAACGCATCAAAATATGTGTATCTTTTTCTCAATTGACAAAATGGAGCAGAAAACAGAGAATTAAGCCGTTTCAAGGCGTATAGAAGATAACATCATACAACAGTGTGCTTTATAATTTCTCGCAAAGACGCAAAGGGCGCAAAGTAAATAAAAACCTCACACTACCGGACAATTTTTCACACCGATCTGCTGAAACAGGCACAAAACGGCTTGCAAAGCCGTTTTACTGTAAAACGCCCCTGCTTAAAACAGACGCAAATCGTTTTATACTCCGGAGTGCTGAAATGAAATTTTAGCAGCAATCATGCTATTGACTGGAATAAGGATTGGAAAGCAAACAGCATAACACTGTGATTTGCTGGATGAGATGTTTCAGCATCATGGTTCTTTTTTTCATATCAATCGCTTTCATGGTCTGGTCTCCGAACCGGAATAAGATTATAAT
>DZCT01000224.1:0-4465 GCA_022736535.1 Desulfatirhabdium butyrativorans
GGAAATCCGGGTGAACCAGCCTGCCGGACCCGACGGTATTGTCTTTTCCGCCACGGAATATCAGCCTCTTGTCCGCATTGTCCGGGATGAGGAGCAGACAAATCCGGCATCCGGTCATTCTGGCTGCGGCATGAAATATGTGGAAGACGGCCTGCAAGACAAAGACGGCAAAGGCCGGCTGCGAGAGGTATATGAAATTGTCAGACTGAGCGACACAGGCGAATCCGTATCGGGCCCGGTTTCATGGAAAACCGCTTATGCTTATGATTTGCTGGATAAACTCGTAAAAATCACCGATTCCCAAAACAATCAGAAATTCATGGCTTATGACGGTCTGGGCAGAAAAACCTTTATGAACGACCCGGATCGGGGAACGATGTTTTATGAATACGATGACGCCGGCAATCTGGTGAAAACAACAGATGCCAAAGGACAGGCTATCCGATACGAATACGACGGCGTGAACCGGCTGACAGCGGAATATTACGGCGGAACCAAGACAAAGCCGGATGTGGCCTATCATTATGATGAGCCTTACGGCACTGTTGAAAAGGGAGCGTTCTGGAGCGCATGTTCACCGAAACGAATTGCGGATGCCATATTGCAGGAAGACGGCTCGCTCACGGACTGCGATCTGAACCGGGACGGCAGGCTGGATGTTGCTGATGCAGTGAAAGCCGCAACAGGCGATGGCGCAACTGTTACTGCACGAAAGCTCAAAGGATTTTTATCCTGGGTGAAAGACGCATCGGGTGAGGAGCATAATTCTTATGACGCACGGGGCCGCGTGGAATGGGTGATCAAGCGGATTGCCGGAAACAGCGGACTGCACAATTTTTATACGGCAATGGATTATGATGCAATGGATCGGGTGACAACCCTGACCTATCCGGATCAGAGCCATGTCACCTATTCTTACAATTCACGGGGTCTTCTGGAGTCCGTGCCCGGAATCATCGAGCAATACGATTTCAATCCATCCGGTCAGAACGCATTGCTGGCGCTTGCCTGCGGCACACGGACTGCATATAAATATGACCATCGCTTGCGGCTCTCTGCTTTGCAAACACAACGAGAAAAAGACAGCCTTTATTTGCAGGATTTGTCTTACAGTTTTGACGGTGTTTCCAACATCACCGGCATCACCGACGGACGTACAAACACCGTGCTGGCGACCATCGGAAGCGAACTGGGGCTGAATGTTGCTGAGGCGGAAAAGTTCAACGCGGCCCAATCCTTTGTTTATGATTCCCTGTATCGCCTGACCCATGCGGAGAATCCGGCAGTGTATGGAAGCATTTCCTATCGCTATGACCGCATCGGCAACATGATTGCCAAAAATGCAGACCTAAACACGCCAAATACGCTCATGGATTTGGGCAGTATGGTCTGCGGCGGCACTGCGGGAACATCCGGGCGTATTGGCAGAAACGCCGGAGATCAGCCGGGGCCGCACGCCGTAACTGCTACACAAAAGGGACCGGACGGCGCAATGATCTTTGCTTATGATGCCAACGGCAATATGACCTTGGATCGGGGCATGACGCTGGCATGGGATTTTAAAGATCGGTTGGGCGGAATCGCCAAAGGTGCGATGAATGCGGCATATTCTTATGATTACACTGACACTCGGAAACGAAAATCTGTGATGGACGGCGATACCGGGCAGGAGACAGAGGTGCTGTATGTGGACAAATTTTCCGAAGTGCGGGACGGAAAGCTGGTGAAATATGTTTATGCCGGAAATTCACGGGTGGCACGGGCGGAAAGTTCCGGAGCGGAACCGGGCGCATTGAAGCCGGAAGCCTTTTATCTGCATGATCATTTGGGAAGTACGTCGCTTACTTTGTCCGAAAGCGGTGCGGTGCGGGAGCAGATGGTGAATTATCCGTTTGGACAGCCGCGCGTGGAAAAACGAGCCAGTGAGACATTGCCCGGTGCGGATTACAAGTTTACCGGCAAAGAGCGGGATGCGGAGAGTGGGTTGCAGTATTTTGAGGCGAGGTATTTATGTTCCCATTTAGGTAGATTTGCCTCTTTTGATCCGATATTATTTTCTCCAAATGCAATTGATCAGCCTCAGATTTTAAATCCGTACAGTTATGTTGGCAATCGCCCGTTTACGCATACCGATCCGAATGGCGAATTCTGGAGTGCTGCCATAACACTGGCTTTCGCAGCGTATGACACATATCAAGTAGCGACAGGTCAGATTAGTGGTACTGAATATGCTGGTAGAATGGCTATAAATGGCGCTGCATTGATTGCTGATGCCGCAACAGGTGGCATGGGCGGTGGTATGGCTGTGAGAACCGCGAGTTTGGCAGCAAGATCAAGTAAAATTGGAACAGTTGTGAAAGCGGCTGTGGCTGTAACTGCTTATGATGCAGTTCAAACCGGTATATCCACTGTCAAGGACATATCATCTGGAAACTATGCAAGTGCCCTATTACAAGTTGGAGCTAGGGGAGGCTTAAAAAATGTAAAGAGAACTAATGCCGGACTTGTTCAAGAAATCGCTACACGAGCTGAAAAGAAAATTGGTGGCATTGGTCGCATTGCGGGAATTAAAAAACACACATATGCAAGAAAATTATTAGATAGATATCAACGCATGTCTGGTGATCGTGGATTACAAACAGAAACATCTTGGCTTAACCATGTTGAAGTTCCCTATGGAACAAGAGGTAGCACACGAATGGACGTTTTTGATGTTAACACCGGAGATGTGTTTGATTATAAATTTACCATCAATCATCCTTCAATGAAACAAAGTCAAATTGATAAAATTCAAACTCATGGCCCTTTAAATGTTAATAATGTTTCTGAGGTGAATCCATGACTTGGAAAAAGTTAACACATACAGCTAAAAAGAAAATTACGAATGATTGGAACAATTGTTTTCCTTCACTAGGAATTTATAAACCTATGCATTTGATGAATCGCATAGGACCTCTACTTGTTGGAATATTACTTGATGTCAAAACAGGAGGTAGTGATTATATCCCGACTTATCACGTTCATAATCTTATTCGTCCGTTTCCTGTGATTTCATTGGGCTTAAAGACGACCTTAAATTATGAATATGTTAATATAGAGTGGCATGAGTCAAAGTTCTATAATCTTTCAGAACTTATGATGAAATATGCTCTAATACCATTTGATGGTGAGCTTGATCTTACAACAGTTTTGGCAGGATATAAAAAACATTTAGCGAAACCTCATATTCCTTATCAGCCACAAGAATATGAAGATATGGTTTTAATCAGTGCATGGTGTAATAATACCTTGCAAGTAAAAAATAGTTTAGACTTTGCAAGAGATAAAATGGGAAGATGGCCTCCTCAAGTATTAAAACGTATAGGAGGCTTAGATATTTGGAGCAATTCCGTAAAAGAGAAGGCTATTACTAGTGAAACTTTAAAATCAATAGTTGATAAACAAATCAAAGAATTAAAAGTGGGTAGGCTACCTGTTCGCAATTTATTATGTTAAGTCCAAAAAAAAGCCAAGTAGGGTGGGCATGGCTTTTTATGCCCACCACATTTCACTGTTCGCAATTTATTATGTTAAGTCCAAAAAAAAGCCAAGTAGCCAAGTAGGGTGGGCATGGCTTTTTATGCCCACCACATTTCACTGCAACCGTCATTCATTACAGGAATGCCGAGAATTGGTGGGCAGCACTTCGCTTTTGTCCACCCTGCGACTCCTGACCAATTTCAACAGCAAAGCCGTGTCAATGAGGCAGAAACCCTTACAATATGCGTTACAAGGCTAAACATCGTAACGAGTCTTGTAGGTTGGGTTGAGGAACGAAACCCAACATTTTCGTGATTCGTCAACATGGGAGATGATCGTCGGCGTTGGGTTTCGTTCCTCAACCCAACCTACATGCTTACCTCTCTCAATGAACTTTGAAAAAATGGGAATTGGATCGCTGATCCAGCTTGTTTATAGCACCCACAGCCCGGATTCATCTGCGGGGCACATAGACTGGTTTGAATGATCTCAATAACCATCTAAAAATCAAAAAAAGGAATAATATAAAAGACAAACTGCCTCAATCCATAGAAACAGATTTTGCCGGAATCATTGCTGAAATAAAAGCCGCCCGTAACCGTGCTTTGCAGAGCGTAAACAAAGAACTGGTCTTTGTGTCAATTCGTGGCTGAAATTTTGCCACGAATGAACACGAATGGAATCACGAAGGCTCACGAATTTTTTTATCAATAGACCTCTTTCAAAAGTCAAGTTTTATCCAATAAAATCAAGTGAGCAACTCCCACTTTTGAAAGAGGTCTAATGTAATTCATGTTGTTTTATTCGTGAAAAATTCGTGTCAATTCGTGGCTCAAATTTTGCCACGAATGAACCCGAAAGGAATCACGAAGGCTCACGAATTTTTTTATCAATGTAATTCATGTTGTTTTATTCGTGAAAAATTCGTGTCAATTCGTGGCTCAAA
>DZCT01000224.1:4565-8000 GCA_022736535.1 Desulfatirhabdium butyrativorans
TTGAGAGCCGCAATCTGCATTGTTCTTCCTTCGCAGTCAACAATGTTCAGACAGGCATAATCTAATCGCAGACGGAAAAGATTGGCAGGCGGCATCCCCAGTATGTCACATAAAATCACCCGAATGCTGCCGGCATGGGCGACAATGAGGCTGTGCGACGCCGCTGATACGGCGGCAATCTGTCTGAAAAGCGGCGCTGCCCTCGCCTGCAAATCCGCAAAGCTTTCGCCGCCGGGCGGCCGGTACGAGACAAAATCTTCCCCGCGTTTCCGCCATTCTTCAGGGAAACGCTCCCGAACCTCAGCCATCAGAAGCCCGTCCCATTCTCCCAGACTGATTTCCCGCAGTTCCGCGGCTGCCTGAATCTTTGCCGGATGCGCCTGCCCCGATGCAATGATTTCGGCAGTCCGGCGGGTACGCGTCAGATCGCTGCAATATATCCGCTCAAATGCTGTTTTGCTCAAGGCTTCGCGCCAATGTTGCGCCTGCGATATGCCTTTTTCATTGAGCGGAAAATCCGTCTGCCCCACAAAACGCCTTCCGCCCGGATGCTCAATCTCTCCGTGTCTCAGCAAGTAAATCATTTTCCTTTCTTCAAATATTAGATATTATTGGAAATAAGCCTTTAGTTTCTCGCAAAGAACGCAGAGAGCGCAAAAAAAAGCTTTGCAAACCGAATTTTCAATTCGGCTGAAGCGATTTGAATCTGTTTTCAGCCCGGGCGCTCTACAGTCTCTGCGGTCTTTGCGGGAGATTTTAAAAGTTTCTCGCAAAGAACGCAGAGAGCGCAGAGAAAAGCTTTTTATAAAAAATAATTCTTTAATTTCTTTGCGGACTTTGCGGGCTTTGCGAGAACTTTATCTCTCGCAGAGGTGTAAGGTGGGCAGCAAGCTGCCCACCCTACGGTTTGATTTCTGATAAAAGTGCATAAAGGTCTTTGCCGGTCTGCTTTTCGATACGCTCTTTTATTTTAAGTGCATTCGCAAGACGCCGTTCAACCGCGGCTTTTGCCTCCGGATGATCCGCGAAGCGTTTTCTTTTTTCGCCGAATCTTTCTTCTATGGAAACCGCACGATCTCCGGCAACCAATTTATCGGCTATATACAGAACTTCGCTCTCATGAACCGGCTGATCTTCCCGGATATGAATATCAACGTGGCTTTTCACAAGTTCGGCGACAGCCGGATAATCCATGCTTTCCAATATTCTCGCCCCGGCTGCCGCGTGTGAGGGTTCTTTTCTGGCAAGATCATGAAGCAGCGACGCCGCAACAATCAGATCAGTATCCAAGCAGGGGGCTGACTGAGACGCGGCGGCGTTCAATGCCTTTCCGATGCACAGGGCAGTACGGGCAACCTCCCGGCAGTGACGCCGGATTTTATCTTCCGCCGCAAAAATCTTTGTCATCAGAACTTCGCATTCCCGCACCGTGGGAATATCGTATTTCTCGTATCGTTTCAAGATATTCCGGTAGTCATCAGGTGTATCCATATCCGACAGAATGCCTTCATCCGCAACTTCCACATCCGAAGCCGCGCTTTCATGCTGTTCCAGAAAAGCCCGGAGACCGCCCTCACCTTTCCAACATATAATATCCTCGGCATATTTTGCGGAAATCAGCGGCGGATGTCCCCGCATTCCTTCAAAAACCGGATACAGAATACCGGCTTGCCCCCTGCGATATGCAGCCAGCAGATTCAGCACGGTGGAACGTCTGACCAAAGGGATGTCCGTCGGAAGCAGAAAAAATGCCTCCTGATCCCGCGGCAGGCTTCGGATGCCCGCGAGAACCGACGAAAACATGCCTTCGGGATAATGCTCGTTGAAAATTCCGCAGACGCCCGGCAAGTTCAGCAGGGGCATCACCTCGTCAGCGCGATGCCCCACGACCACCCGAATATCGCTCACACCCACGCTCCGAAAAAGCTGAATGACCCGCTCCAGAACCGTCATGCCGCCGAGGGGCAGCAAAGGCTTGAACGCGCCTTTCATGCGGGAAGAATAGCCCGCTGCCGGAATAAGGGCTGTAATCTTATCGCTCATGGCGGCTTTCTTTGCAGGGAATGATCTTAAATTCCACCCGGCGGTCAATGGCGTTCTCATCGCTGTCCGGAACGGTGCATTTCACGCATTCCGCATAGCCCATACCCGCAGCTTCCGAATATCGGTAAATCTCCGGGAAAGTTTCAGCCATCATGCGCTGTACGTTTTCAGCCCTTCTTTTTGACAGATGATTGGGATCGCCGGTTCTGCTCACATGACCTGTAATTCTGACACAGGTTTCGGTTTTCTTCAGATATTCGCTGATTTTCCGCAGTTGAAGCTCATAAGCCTGAAACAGTTTTTTATCTTTACGGAAATACGCGGAATTGACATCAAAGAGAAACTTGGAAAAAATTTCATTGTTTTCCCTGACGCCGATTTCAACCGCTTTTCCGAAACTGTCGCCGGCTTTTTCCATCTCTTCCAGCCGGAGATAGATATTGTAAAGTCCCAGCCATACCGCCATGTTCTGACCGTCCTCCCGCTTGGAAACATCTTCATAGCGTTTGAGCGCTTCTTTGTATTCCCCTTTCTCATACAGCCTGTTGCCTTCATTCAGGACGGACCGGGTATCCAGAAAAGCCGTATAATCTTTATCTTCAGATTGAGGATCCGCAAGAGATTCTTTCATTTTTTCCAGATTCCTGTCTATGGGATAAGCCGGCATGTCCGCATAAATGGGTTTGGGAATATAGGGAAAATTTCCGACCCATACATCGCCCCCGGCAATCCATCTGCCGGAAGACTTTTCATCCAAGCGGGCGTAGATATGATAATTTCTCCGATTATTGGATACCGGGTCTTTTTCCAGAGAAAGTATTCCCCTGAACACAAATTCCGCTTCGGGAATATTTTTCGGTGAAAGTTCGACAAGCTCCAGATGCTGGTTGAGATTCTGAATAAACAGGTTTTCAATCACATCATTGACGGTGAGTTCCTGACCGGTCTGAGTGTCTTTAAACGGATCCATGACCGCCGGCCGGGGTTTGGGATCAGGAAAAAGCTTGTCGAATGCCTGATGTTTCATCATCTGGGCTTTCATAAACAGGGCAAGAAACTGAATGCCCCGGTCAAAATTCATATCGGTCTGAAACCAGAGTTTGTTTCTCAGTTCTTTGGCTGCGGACACAAACTGCCCGTAGGGATGTTCATACAGATAGCGTTCATAAGCCTCAATGCTGTTTTCCGCCTTTAACTCCTTAAAAAAAGCCTCTTCTCTGAGTTTTTCAATATTTTTTATGGCGGCATCGGTTTCCGTAAAGCAGTTGCTGCCGGCATCCGGCTGATATTTTTCCAGAATCTGACGGTATTCTTTCAGCATCAGATCATAATCCTGCACAGCCAGCGCCGGTGCCGCGGCGGACGAATACTCGACCAGCTTGGTGAACCCCT
>DZCT01000225.1 GCA_022736535.1 Desulfatirhabdium butyrativorans
CGATGAGGTTGGCAATGGCGGAAGCCTGGGCCCCGCCCCCGCCGATCACGACATAAGCCCCGTGTTTCATACATTCTTCCTGAATCGGCGAATAGACCATGCCGGGACCCACTTCGACATAGAAGTGTTTTTCGTCTAATACAAAATCATTCATCCGTTTCAGGTCAATGAGCAGCGCGCCCTTCACATGCGGATGGGAGCGGGGTCCGTAAAAACCGGTGCTGTAAGGCACATAAGGTATTTCGTGACGGTAACAGACCTTCACGATCTGCTGCACTTCCTGAGTGGTTTTGGGCATGATGACGCACCCGGGAACTTTTGTCATGACGCGTTCATAGCCCAGACCGCTTTCATATCCGCCGGGGCCGCTTCTGTAGCCCTCGCAGATGACCGGATGGTCAGAGATATATTCGGCGCCGACAATGTCCGACAACACGCTGTAGATTTCTTTGGAAATTTGCATTAGTTACCTCCTTTGCGCCTAACTTTCTATGGATGCACAGATGACTTCGGCAATATCCATCACCTGTATCTGCTCGCTGTCGGCTCTGACGGCTTGGGCGAAATTGTTTTTACAATGCGGACAGGCTGTTACCAATGTCTCAGCCCCGATGTCTTTGACTTCTTCAAGCCGATGTCTGGCTGAAAAATTGGCAAGATCGGGAAAAGCTTCTTTGGTTCCCCGTCCCGCGCCGCAGCAGAAAGCATTTTCCTGTTTTCTGGGCATTTCCACCAGATTCACGCCCGGAATGGCTTTCAGAATGTCTCTGGGCTGGGCATAAATGCCGTTGGAGCCGCGTCTTCTCTCAAGTCTGGGTTCCACGCAGCCCATCCAGCCCCGTTTGCCCTCGTAAGGGGTCCATGGTTCGCTCATACGGCTCAGACTGCAAGCGTCGTGATACGTCATCCGTGTTGCAAAGGCTTTGCTCATTTTCAGCGCGCCGTCTTTGATTAATTCATCCACGCATTCGGTGAGATGAACAACTTTGAATCCCAGCGCGTCTGTGCTGATGTTGAGCAGTTTGGGATAATCCACTTTCCACATGCGATAACCTTCCGCGCACGCGGTGAGAAGGGTTTTCGCGCCGGTTTTTCTCACTTTGTCAATATTGCGCTGCGCCAATGCTCTTGCCTCATCCAGCATACCGACCGAGAAAAGCGTGTTGCCGCAACAGTGTTCATCAGGCATCAGCATGAAATCCACCTTGGCGGCTTTCAGAATTTTTGCGACAGACTGTGCAATTTCCTTGTTGGTGTAGGAAGCGGCGCAGCCGACAAAATACAGCACATCCGCTTTCTGAGCCGGTTTGATGTCTGCGGTGATCCAGTCTTTGCGCTTGTCGTGAGGCGCGGCGTACATATTATGATGCTTTGCGATGTTCTCGGCAATCTTCTTGTGCGCGGGCATGGGTCCCACGCCGTCTTTTACGGCTTTGACCCTGAGCGATTCCAAAGACAGCCCGATTTCCAAATCGAGATTGCGTTTGCAGCCCACATCGCACGCGCCGCAGAGGGTGCAGGCATAGATGATCTCAACTGCTTTCTCGTTCCATTCTAATCTGCCTTCGGCAAAGGCATGACCGATTCTCATTTTTCCGTAAGCGCCGTAGCTGTCAAACTGGTATTTTTCCGCGCTGGGGCAGCGTGTCATGAACTTCGCGCCCGGCATATAGGTGTGATCCACCCAGTTGCAGCCTTTGCATTTGATGTAGCGGCTCATATCGTAAACGAAATTCTGAATGTCGTTAATATCTAAACTGAATTCCGTTCTCGGCTTGTAATATCTCACATCTGATTCATAGTCCATTGTTCTTGCCCTCCTTAAAAACACAGATTCCCGGGATTCATAATATTGTTCGGGTCAAACACCTTTTTCAGCCGTCTGAGATGCGTCGCGTAGCCGGTTGCCCGCTCGTAAACAATGGGCGACAGCTCGCCGTAAGGTCTTGTGAATACCGCGCCTTCATTGATAAGCGCGAGGGCAGCTTCTTTGTAAAGGCGGCGGATGGCAGCTTTTTCCTCAGCATTCTGCGGATCATAGAAAAAGCTGAACTCAGGACGACATGCCCGGTTGTGTTCAATGGGCTGAATATAGACGCCGATATCGCGGATGGGATAGTGATGTTTGGCGGCAATTTCTTCCACCAGCGAGACAAAACATTTTGCTTTCAGCGGTCTGGTGTGGAAAGAAAGGGTCTTACATGCGCCCCTTCCAAGTCCGACCGCGGTGTTTTTCCAATGCGGCTTGTCCGCAGGCCAGGGATTCCGCAGAATATTGAGCAGTTTGCCGCCCAGTCCGGGGAATCCGGGAAGACTTTCTCCGAGACGCATCAGCGGAAATTCGTTTTTGATGACCTGATTCAGAAAATTCTGCTCATAAGCGATTTTTTCCTCGGGCCGTCTTTTCAGACCGCTGATGACGAGAATCAGGGTCCAGGGCGGCAGGACGGATTTCATTTTTTCAAAATCTCCGGACTGTTCCGCAAGAATGGCAGCCAGATCCACATTGTTGAGCAGCAGGACTTCCTGACCGATGCGCCGGGGCAGGATGCGGTAGAGAAAATCCGTTGAGTATGCCAGATCGGTAATCGGCGCCAGCATCATTTTATCTATACGGGGAATGGATTCTATCTTGAGATTTGTCCATGTCACCACGCCCATGGTTCCCTGAGCGCACTGAAAAAAGCGGTAGAAATCCAGACCCGGACCCGAAGGATTGCCGCCTTTGGAGGGAGAATCCGGATAACCGTTGACACTTGCGGACCCCATTCTGAAGATTTCTCCCGTGGGCCAGACCACTTCCATTGCCGCAAGCGGTTCGCCGTAATCATAAACCTGATTGGTGGGTTCTTCACGTTCCAGAAAATCGGTGAGCGCTGAACGCCGCGCCGGGGGCGTCAGAGGCATAATGACCCGGTATCCCTCTTTTTTCAGTTCCGCGGTGAGTTTCTCCCAAGTCACGCCGGCTTCAAACCGGACACGGCGGTTGTCATGGTCAATCTCCAAAACTTTGTTCATTTTTTCCAAATCCATGACAATGCCGCCCTGTTTCGGAATCGTTGCGCCGTAAAAATGGACTTTGGAACTGCACGGAACGACCGGAATGCGGTTTTCATTGCAGAATTTGATAATGCCTGAAATTTCTTCGGCGTTTTTCGGTTTGACAACATAATTGGGCGCACGTCTGGGCGTGTCGCTGAAATCGGTGGAATATGCCTGCAATGTTGCCGGATCATCAAAGAAGGCGTCGGCTCCGACCACTTGGGACAGTTTCTGTTTTACGTCCACGGTTGACCTCCATTTTGTATCGCTTACACCCCGCTTTCTCGTTCCCACGCTCTGCGTAGAACGAGTTTGCAACTCGTTTTTCTCGTTCCCACGCTCTGCGTGGGAACGCAGCCCGGACGCTCCGCGTCCGTAAATGCCGCTTTCTCCTGCTGTTGTAAACTGGGCAGGGGGGATTTTTATCTGATCTGTTATTGACGCAAAAAAAATTAATACGTTAATCGTTAATGTATTAACGGTTAATACATTAACGAATTGGCGGTGTCAAGAACTTTTTTTTGATTTTTTTGCAAATTTGTATAGGATAACGATTAATCTTCTGCTATTATTGCTGTTTTAAGTATGTTTTTTTTGTTTCCCACAGAGATCACAGAGGGTTTCCCACAGAGATCACAGAGAATTAGACATTTTCGGAAATAAGCGGCTGAGTCTCTCGCAAAGGGCGCAAAGAGCGCAGAGACTGCAAAGCTGCTGAAAATTTCAGACCGGATATTTTCTGTCTTTCTTCCTTTGCGCTCTCCGCGTCCTTTGCGAGAACCTTTTTTTTATTTCCGAAAATGTCTATTATTTAAAAAACTCTGTGTCCTCTGCGGGCATTTTTTCTCTGTGTCCTCTGTGGGAAACAAATGCGGGGAAAAAATAAGGAAGGAGCAACAAATGATTTTCACAGACCTTGTCAACAACATCGCACTGCTGCTGTCATTAAGCATTTTCTACAGTTTTCTGACACGCAGCGGAAACAGCACATCCGTTTCCGGCCGGGTCTTAACCGGCTGCATCTTCGGTCTGGTGACGGTTGCCGGCATGATGAACCCTTTCCATTTTTCCGAAGGCATCATCTTTGACGGGCGTTCCATTGTCCTCAGCATGGCAGGGCTTTTCGGAGGTCCCGTGACCGCTGCGGTCAGCGCATTCATTGCCGGATGCTGGCGTCTGCACTTGGGCGGAATCGCGGCATGGCCCGGCTGCGCCACTATCATTACTTCAGCCGCACTCGGCACGGCATATTATTACCTTCGCAAAAGAAAACCCGAACTGTTCAGCCCTTTTTATGTTTTTATCTTCGGCGTATTTGTTCATATCTGTGTGCTGCTGTGGATGCTCACGCTCCCGAAACCCCTGTCATTCGATGTGCTGCGCAAAGTTTCCCTTCCGATGATGCTGCTATGTCCTGCGGCAACGCTTCTGATGGCGCAGCTTTTAAATGGTCTGGAAAGCCGGAATGTTATGCTGAAAATGCTGAAAGACAGCGAGGAGAAATACCGCCGTATCGTGGAGACTTCAAATGAAGGCATCTGGACCATGGACAAAAATTTTTATACTGTTTATCTTAACCCGGTCATGGCGGAGATGCTCGGATACAAAACAGAGGAAATGACAGGCAGACCCGTAACAGATTTTATGTTCCCGGAAGATTTGAACCATCACAATGAAAAAATGGAAAAATATCAGAAAGGAATGGACGGAAAATATGAACGCCGGTTCCGGCGCAAAGACGGGACTGAATTATGGACCATTGTTTCAGCAACAGCCCTTTTTGACAAAGAAAAAGGCTTTCAGGGTTCTTTCGCCATGTTTACGGATATTACCGAGCGCCGGCGCACAGAGGAAGAACTGCGCCGCCAGAAAGAACTGTTGCAGACCATTATGGACAACATTCCGATCATGGTTTCTTTTTTCAGCGCGGACGGCAGATACAGGTGGATGAACCGCTGCTGGGAAAAAACACTGGGCTGGTCTGTGGAAGAGGCGCGAGCGCGTGATCTGCTGAAAGAATTTTATCCGGATCCGGATTACTGCCGATATGTGACAGATTTTATTCAATCGGTGCAGGAGGTTTGGGGGGATTTCAAAACCTGCCGCCGCGACGGAAAAATTTTGGATACTTCATGGATCAATGTCTCGCTTTCCGACGGCTCCCATATCGGCATCGGCATAGACAGAACCGCCGAGAAACACGCTGAAAAATCCCTGTATGAAAGCGAAGAACGCTTCCGCATTGCTTTTGAAAACGCCGCGGTGGGCATCACTTTGGTAAATACGGAAGGCAAATATCTCAAGGCTAACCGCAAATACGCCGAAATATTAGGTTATGACAGGGAAGAACTGGAACGCATGAATGTTCATGAAACTTCACACCATGAAGATGCAAATATCAGCGCGGATTTTATCCGAAGCGCGATTGCCGGGGAAACCGATTCCGGAATATTTGAAAAGCGGCATCTGCATAAAAAGGGGCATATCGTGTGGACTCAGATTTCCAGCACCGTGTTTCGGGATTCACAGGGAAATCCGCTCTATTTCATCTCGCATATTCTTGACATTACAGAGATGAAAAAACTGGAAGCGGAAAGACTGAAACTTGAAGCCCGGATTCGTCAGGCACAGAAAATGGAAGCCCTCGGCACGCTTGCCGGCGGCATTGCCCATGATTTCAACAATATTCTGACGCCGCTCATCGGTTATACCGAAATGTTGATGATGAACGGTTTTTCACAGCATGAGGATGCCCATGAGAAATTAAAAAGAATATTGCAGGCATCTGTGCGCGCCAAAGAATTAGTGAGAAGAATTCTGACCTTCAGCCGGGGAGCGGAAAACACATACACTCCTATAAAGATTCAGCCGCTGATTCAGGAATGTCTGGAACTTCTCAGATGTTCGATTCCCAAATCAGTTGAATTTGTGCAGCAGATTGATCCTGAATGCGAGGCGGTCATGGGGGATCCGACTCAGATACAGCAGATTGTGCTGAATCTCTGCACCAATGCCTGTCATGCCATGGAGGAAAAGGGGGGTTTGCTGGCAGTCCGTTTGGAACAGATTGAAATCGGTCATAACGACAGTCTGAAAAAACTGATCCTGAAGCCCGGCAGACATCTGAGGCTGACCGTGAGCGACACCGGACACGGCATTGCCCCTGCCCATATTGAAAAAATATTTGATCCCTATTTTACAACCAAACCGGTGGGCAAAGGCACTGGCCTCGGTTTGTCTGTTGTTCACGGCATCGTGAAAGGTCTCGGCGGAGAAATTGCGGTTTACAGCGAAATCGGCAAAGGGACCGCTTTTCACATTTATCTGCCTGTGATTGAAACAGGTTATAAAAAATTAATCCCCCAGCGGAGAGATATGCCCCAAGGCAATGAAAGCATTCTGCTGGCTGATGATGAAATACAGATTGTGCCGATGTTGAAGATGATGCTGGAGAAACTCGGATACCGTGTAACGGGTCTGACAGACAGTACTGAGGCGTTGGCGGTGTTTCAGGAAAAGCCGGAGGCATTCGATCTGGTGATAACAGATATGAACATGCCCCGCATGACAGGAGATGTGTTTGCCCGGAAGATAAAAGCCCTCAGATCAGACATTCCGGTTATTCTTTGCACCGGCTTCAGCGAACAGATGAACGGACACGGCTTAAAGGAATCGGGCATACAGGCGTTTCTGATGAAACCTCTGAGCATGGCTGAACTGGCGGAGACGGTGCGCCGGGTTCTGGATGAAGCCGGAAAAAAAATCAGCCACGAATGAACACGGATTGAATCACGAATGAATCACGAATGAAAGGACACGAATGAATCGTTAAAAACTTTCGCGGCATTTCGAGAAATTTTATATTATACTGATTTGATTTTGTTTTCCCGCAATACCGGAATCTGAGACAGCAGTTCTTCAGTCCGGTCAAGCCGTTTCTGTGCTTTTACAGTCTCTTCACTGCCGGAAGCCTTCAGGAGAAATTCAAAACGCCCCCGCAGCAATTCTATTTTTGTAATGATTGTAATCCGTATATCAGCGTCGTCAGTCTTTTTCAGATTTCCGACAACTTTCGGATGTCCTGAATGAAGATGGGTAAGCGTGTCGGTATCAAGAATAAGCATTATATATCAGAAGCTTGTGTTTCGCTTCTTCCCCGCTCCGAATAGATCATCATAAGGAGTTCATCTGATAGAATATTATACATCCGCCGAATTGCTCTCCCGGCTCAGTCTCAGCGGCAAGTACGCAAGGCCGCCTCTTGCCTGTGTTTCGGAAAAGGGAAAGCGTTGAGTTTTATTTTTCATCGTGAGTCAGTCTGTGCTTATCCAGTTCATTTAACAATGTCTCGGCAGCTTCATGGGCGTTATAGGGAGACCAGACCGGATATTCTTTGCCGTTTTTCAGCAGGGCTGAAGATTCTTCTTCAGCCAGTTCGTAAAGAATGAACTGAACCAGACGGAATTTATCGCTTCTTGACAATTTTTTTACTGCCGACTGCAACTGAGGCATATTCATTTTCTCTTTCTCCTGACTTTTTATGCCTGAAAATCCAGGCTGTTCCATTCCTGAGAAAGTTTCAGATCTCTTTCCGCTCTCTTTACCGCACCCTGTTTCAACTGTTCATACAGCCTTGTTTTTCCGGCATGTTCTATGTAATATTTTACAGCATCTTCGACAAATCTGCTTATATTCCCTTTATCGCTCATCTGCTCAATCAAATTTACAGTCTGTTCAGGTAAAGTAATATTAATTTTAATTTCCTGATACATTTTTTTACCTCTCTCCTGAAAATGCCTGACGCTCAAGTTCAGCCGCGGGAAGGTTCGGCTTGATATTATCTTTTTTCTCTGTATCTTTTTTTCTGACGGATTCCACTTCAGCGGTAATTTCTTCCAAACTCAGATCATCTGTCCTGATTTTAATCAAAAACTGATTTAA
>DZCT01000677.1 GCA_022736535.1 Desulfatirhabdium butyrativorans
GAATGACAACCGTCCTTACCGATTTCAGCAAGGGAATCGAATCAGCCATGAAGGCAACAGCCGCCTGAAAAAATGGCCCATTCCGGCGGGGTCAGATTCGAATTCTGTCCCCGCCGGACCGCAAAAAACAAGACCTGACCCCATATTAGACTTTGTTACAATGAAGCCCTGAAAAAGGTTATAGAATGTTACATTACGGCTTTACTACCGGGGAAGGATGACGGCATGTTCCACAGAAACATAGAATCACTGCTGTTAGAATGGAAAAACAAAAAAAATCGAAAACCTCTTGTTTTGCGGGGTGCGCGCCAGGTCGGCAAAACCTCGGCAGTGCACCAGTTCGGCGGCTCGGAGTTTGAGACTTACATTTACATCAACCTGGAGATCGCCGACCATGCCGCGCTGTTTTCCCGAATTCTGCCTGTACGGGAACTTCTCCAGATCCTCCAGCTTAAATTCAACAAAAAAATCACCCCCGGCGCTGCACTCATTTTTATTGACGAGGTACAAAATTCGGACATCGCGATGAACCAGCTTCGTTATTTTTATGAAGAGATGCCTGAACTGCACGTCATTGCGGCAGGCTCTCTTCTGGATGTCAAAATGAAGTCGGAGGGATTCAGCTTTCCAGTGGGACGGGTGGAATATTACTATCTTCATCCGGCAACATTCGACGAGTTTCTTGCCGCCACAGGTGAAACAGAGGCGCTGAATTACCTTTCCTCTGTCAGAGAGGACACGGTTATTCAAGAAGAAATCCACGCAATGATGCTGAAAAAATTCCATTCTTACCTGCTCGTAGGCGGCATGCCCGAGGCCGTGGCACGGTTTGCCGAGACCCGTTCCTTTAAAGAAGTCGACCCCGTTTATGAATCGATTCTCACAGGTCTGCGGGATGACGTGTTCAAATATGCGAGCGTCGCCAAAGCAAAATATATTCAACATATTATTGAGCATGCATCTAAATATGTCGGCCTTCCCATCAAATATGAGAGGTTCGGGGAATCGAACTTCCGTAGCCGAGAAATGAGCGATGCCTTTGATGTACTCGAAAAGGCAATGATCGTAAGCAGGGTATTTGCATCAACATCGAAACAGATGCCGCTAATAAGCAATCTCAAAAAAGCGCCCAAACTACTGCATCTCGATATGGGCCTGGTAAATTACCATCTCGGCATGCGCGCCGAAATCGCCATGATGGAGGATATCAACGCCGCATACCACGGACAGCTTGGAGAGCAGATCGCCGGGCAGACGATGATTGCAATGAACACCGTGAAAAATCCGAATCTGCTTTACTGGAATCGCGAACAGAAAGGAGCGACTTCCGAAGTCGACTATCTGATGGTCTTCAATGGGCGGCTGACGCCTGTGGAGGTCAAATCAGGCAGGACGGGATCCCTGCGCTCTCTGCATATCTTCATCGATGAAAGCGCGTGCAATTTCGCCCTGAGGATCTACTCCGGCAACATGAAAACCGAAAGAATTAGAACCCCCGGCGGAAAAATGTTCACACTTTTCTCCGTGCCTTTCTATCTTTTGTTCAAAATCCATGCGCTGTTGACGACGGAAACATCAAACCTCCAGCTCGGACAATGAATTGCTTGTCATAACGAGCCAAATAATTATTACAGCGCCGGTGGAAAGAAATGAGAGCGCTCCAACCAAAGTTACAATTCGCATTGCAACGAATTTTCCGTTACATTTTCAAAAGGCCGCAAATCATACACTTTCACGAGGCCGCTGACA
>DZCT01000226.1 GCA_022736535.1 Desulfatirhabdium butyrativorans
GAGATAATTTATGCATAATTCGTGCCAATAAAAACCAAAATTGGATCAGTATAATACCGAATCGCTGTCAAAAAAATATAATCGGCAGGGCGGGCCCCGGGCTGATACCAATTCGCTTTCAAAAAAAAGAGATTTATAATGCGGTCTGTTTTCAGCAGGGGCCGCTTCGCTCTATTTTCGCACTCCGGAAAAACAGGGATTTTGAAAGCGAATCCGTATTAGAAAAATATATGATAATCAAGTAATTAATTTTTTACTGCTATTACTTGCTCGTCATCACCCACACGCCGTTCCAGTGTTCCGGCGGGGCTTCGAGAAAAAAGCGGCATTTATGCCCATAAGCCGCCGCCGGCGCATCCATCCTGCTGATGTCGGAAAATATCGCCAGCGCATCCGCAAACCTGCCCTGATAAAACATTTCCAAGCCCCGGGCAAATGTCTCCAGCACCGCCTTTCTCGCTTCATACTCTCCCGGAAACATGGGTTCATAAATCGTCACCGGCTCTTTGCGTCCCACAACAGCCGCCCGTGCAATCTCCCGCAGGGCAAATATCTCGCCCGTAAGTTCCCGTGTAAACTGTGAAATCATCGTATAAGTCCCGAACTGCTTGTTCACGCCTTCAAGCCGAGCCGCGAGATTGACCGCATCGCCGAGCATGGTGTAGTCAAAGCGTGTGCGGGAGCCCAGATTCCCGACCACCGCATCGCCGGTATTGATGCCGATACGCATCATCATATCCACGCCGATGTCTCTCTTAAACGCAGTCCGCATTTCCGCAAGCTTTGCCTGACAGCGCAACGCAGCCCGAACCGCACGAACCGCATGTTCCGGAACGGTTATCGGCGCATTCCAGAAAGCGATAATCGCATCGCCTTCGTATTTGTCCACCGTGCCGCCTTCTTCATGAATAATATCCGTCATTTCGGAGAGATATTCGTTTAAAAGCGAGGTCAGTTTTTCCGGCTCCAATTTCTCGGAAATAGAAGTAAATCCCTGAAGGTCGGAAAAGAAAATGGAAAGGGTCCGTCGTTCGCCGCCCAATTTCAGGCGCTCAGGATGCGCGATCAGTTCCGCGACTACCAGCGGGCTGAGATATTGCTTGAACGCCTGCTTGATAAAGCGTTTCTGCCGCCCTTCAGTCGCGTAATTGACTCCGAGAGTGATCGCGACTGTTGCCGCAACTGCCAATTCCTGTACGACCATCGGGGTACAGAAACCGAGACGGTACGCGGCAAAGCAAAGCAGGATGGGCAGGATCAAAAACACGGCGCTCACGGTCAGACCGCCCGCGATGCTGCTGAAAAAAGAAGCCGATACCGCGCAGCCGAGCGAGAGGAAAAGCACAAGCATGACCGTAAACCACGCGGAACACAGGCGCATGAAATCGCGGGAAAGGAAATTGTCAAGCAGAGTGGCGTGAATTTCCACGCCCGTATAAACGCCGCTCACGGGAGAGGGGCGGAGGTCGTAAAGTCCGGGCGCGGAAAAGCCGAAAAAAACGTATTTGTCTTTAAACGCATGTTCATCACGGATAACCGCCTGTTCGCCTGCGAGAAGCCGGAGTTCGGACTGAATCACCGCCGCCGCGCTGTATGCCTGATGTGCGCCGGAGGGACCGCGATAACGCAGCAGCGCATTTCCTTCATTGTCTATGGGAACGGCTTTTCCGTCAAGCGTGAAATTGTCGGCGTCAATGCGGGCAGCAGCATCGGGATGGGCGGCGAGATATGCGCCCAATCCGGTAGAAAAGACCGGCATATCGTCAAATACGGCAAAAGGCTTTATCCGGCGGTAAACGCCGTCCGGGTCAGGGTTCATGCTGACATTGCAAAGCACAGCCGCATGTTTCGAGACTTCGGGAACGGGCATGGCTGCGCGGGGAAACACGATTTCCTTTGCCTGAGTCATTTTCAGCCATTGTTCCAAACCGGCGATTCTCAGGCGGGGACCGGGAATGTCTTTGCTCCATTTTGTCTCGCTGCCGCTGCTCTGTCCCACAAATACCGACCCTGCCGCGAATCGTCCGAATTGAGCAATTGCCGCGCCGAATTTTTCATCGTCCGCCACGCCGTAAGCCGAAGGCTCGGTGAAAAGCACGTCAAATACCAATGCTTTGGCGCGGCTTCGCTGGCAATAGCTTATGATGACGCTGTAAATTTCTCGGGGCCAGGGCCATGTCAGCCCGTTTTCTGTTTTTGCCCAGTCCAAGCTGTTCTGGTCCAACAGAATCAGGCGGATGTCGTCTGTTGCCCTGCCCGGTTTTGCCATGCGGACCGCGCGCCAGTCCCATGTTTTGGCTTCCCATGTCTCAAGCCAGCCCGGAACCCAGAAAAGCATCGCCAGTATTGCGCCCGCGAGTCCGGCGATAATGCCTTGATAGAGTTTTGTCATGGTTGTTCGCCTGTTGGCACCGCCGGCGCGTGCCCTCCGATCCGGAGTGCTGAAATGAGCGAAGCGAATTTTAGCAGCTAAAATTTCATTTTAGCACTCCGGAGAGCCTGCCCCTATGAATTTTAGCGGCTAAAATTTCATTTTAGCACTCCGGAGAGCCTGCCCCTATGTCTAATTTCCGACAATCTTTCCCAGCGCCGCTTCAAATCTCGCCTGTCTCGACGCCGGCGTTCTGACTTGCGCGTATTTGCCGATGCGCTTCTGAATGTCGGAAATCCGGCTCTCCGGCGAAGGATGCGTTTTAGCAAAATCGAGTCCGCCGGGTTTCAACTGTTCTTTCATCACGGAAAGCATATCCACCAGCCCGTTGGGATCATAGCCCACTGCCTGTAAAATGCTCACCGCCGCCATGTCCGCATCCCGCTCAAAAGACCTTGAATATCCGTTGTTTACCAGCGTTGAGGTAATATCGGAAATAGAACCCTCAAAGGTGCTGGTAAGTTCCGCCAATTCTTTTTTTCCGAAAGATTTTGCGCCTTCCAGTGCAAGCGTGGTCAGCGCGGTCGTGACGCGGGATTTCTTGATTGCCTGAAGCCCGTGTTTGCCCTGTATATGTCCGATTTCATGTGCCAGAACCGCAGCCAATGCGTCTTCATGCTTGCAGCATCGTATCATTCCCCGTGTGACAAATATCAGTCCCCCGGGCGCGGCGAATGCGGCGATTTCATCCGAATCCAAAATGAGAAAATGATAGCCCCCGAAGGTCTCCGGCAGCGCGGAAGCCCGCGCGAGCGTCTGTCCGATTATATTAATGAAATAATTGGCTTTTTCATCATTATAAGGTTTGTATCTGCCTGTCAGCGTTGCGCCCACGGTTCTGCCGATGTAGTATTCCTGCTCCGGCGTGATGTCTTCAAAAGTCCTTGCCACCGCGCTTGCGCCTTTGGTGATGGACTGCGCCTGAGATTCGGTGATAAGTCCCTGAGATGCTGCCAAAGAAGCGCCGACCTGCGTTATGCTTTCCAATGTCTTGCATCCTGAGACAGACAGGGAGATAAAAAGTAACACCGCAGTCCCCGTCACTGTCATTCCGGCAAAAGCATTTGATTTCATTTGGAACCTCCTTTGGGAGACAACTCGCCTGCTTTCAGAAAATTTTGTATCTCGCTCTGACCGATGCTGATGGTTTCCATTTTGTCAATCACTGTGAAATCAAGACGCGGGTTTTTGCTTCTGAATTCCTTTTCAACCTGCTTGTTGAATCCTTTTCCGGCAAGCGCGAGTTCGTCGCTTGTGGCTGCCTGTTTCACATCGGACGCCCCGGCTCGAAGTACGACAATTTTACTCGTCAGCGCGGAGGCATGTATCCAGCCTTCCGTATTTCTGCCCGGAACCGATACCCGGAACCAGCCGTCTTTTTCCTCACGCACGAAAAGCCGGTCTCCGTAGGAAACTTTTGCCGCAATCGCGCCCAGAAACGAGGGCGCGGAACGGACTTCCCCGGACTTGACCTGTACGCTCATCATCTGCTGTCCGAGCGCATCGCCGGACATCAGGCAAAATCCGAGCAGCAGCATTGTCAGGATGGTTTTGTTGATGTTCATCATTTTTCAGTCTCCTTTTTGTTTGCGGCAGGCATCGGCTGCCGGTACGCGTTCCCGGTGTGGGCGGAAACAGGGTTTTTCTCGGAAAGACGCAGATGTCGCAAAAAAAAAGCTTCTCTGTGGGGCTGCAACAAACTTCTGATATAACTGATAGTTATATCTTTGCGTTCCTTGCGCCTTTGCGAGAACTTTATTTTAACTAAGCATGTTATCATAAAAATTCTGTATAGGCAAGCGGCTTGGAAAATCCTTCATACTGACTTCCATATAAGATTTTACAGTGATAATTATATTTTACTTCTCACATAAATTATATATAGGTATAAAAAATTAGATGTGACTAACTTTTTAGTTGACATGAAGATTTTTTAAGGCTATAAAAGCTTCCCGTTGAGTCTGAGAAGCATCTGAACGCTCTTTCTGAAGAAAATTAACAGGGAAAAGCGGAAAAACCGAAGGAGGGAACAAATGAACTGCCGATACTGCAACAGACGGGAATTTCTGAAATTGGCGACAGCCGCAGGCGGGATGCTGTTTTTTCAGAATAACAGCTTTGCCGCCAAAATTCCGTTAAAAATGAGTATAACAGCCCGATGTCTTTTCGCCGGAGCGGCGGTATGCGCGGAACATCAGAAGTCTCTCCCCAATCCCCACCGCGGGGAAATGAACTGCATCCTGTCTGCAAATGATGACTGCGCGGGCGCAGACCGGGGAATCGAAGCGGTCCGTTCGGGAAAAGCAGATGTCGGCACCTCATGCAGACCGCTTTCCGCGGCGGAGACGGCAGCCGGGCTGACAGAGACAAGATTGGATGTTCTTGCCTATTCAGTGGTAGTCAATCGGAAAAATCCCGTGAACGAACTCACACAGACGCAGGTTTTGAAAATATTTGCCGGTCAGATTCAAAACTGGAAAGAAGTGGGCGGAGACGATGCGGATATTGTGATTTACCGGCAGGAATGCGGCGCCAATTACGACCAACTCATAGATCATGCCATTGCAGAAGCCGGAATTGAGAAAAATCACAGCCGCTTGAAGAAAGCTGTGATGAGCGTTGAAATCACAGATAATCAGTTTGAAAAGATTGCCGCGCTGGATATGGCTGTTACCATGGCACCTCGGTCTTTTTTCAATGCCGATACCAAAGTATTGAAGATTGACGGCGTGCTTCCCACAAGGATTTCGGAAAAAAACGGCGATTATCCTTTTCTTGTTCCCATTTCCCTTGTCACCCGTACAGATGCTTCTTCGGCTGTAAATGACTTTCTCTCATTTATGAAAGGACCTCAGGGCAGCAAACTAATTGAAAACGGGCTGAACATGAACTGGCTGAAAGAGGGATTCTGATGAAGATAGGTTCAAAACTGCTTATTTTTATTCTTCTATTATCAGGAGTTATTATTCTGTCCATGCTGACAGCGCTGAAAACAAAATTGGAAGATGTGCTGGTCTTTGCCAAAAACGAAAGAATTGTCAACGGCATCGGCAAAGTTGAATCGGGCCTCCGGCGATGTCAGGAGCAATATCGGAAATTCACGCATTTTATCATCAGCGACCTGAATCTTCTGGAGCGGATTAAAATCGCCAAATTCACGAAAAATCCGGCGCCGCTCGCGGAAAAACTGATGTTGCAGCAGCAGATTACAGAGAGCGATGAAATCACTTTTTACAGTGACGAACAGCAACTGACCGCAAGTACAGAGAAAAACAAATCCCCGTCTGTTCGGATTCTGCCGGATGTCTCAAAAATGCAGCGGTCTGTTATCGCAAAAATCATGCCTGAAAACGGTATGATGAAAATGATTTTTTACGGCGGGGTTTTCAACGGAAACATGTTCATCGGCACGCTGGTTTTAAAGAAAAATATTGATACAGCCCTTCTGAAATCTGTGGCAGAGAATGAAGCGATTATCGCGCTTCTTGAGAAAGACAGAGAGACTTTAAAAGTCTCGGCTTCTTCGTACAGAAGCAAGGCGGAACTGCTGAATCCTGAATTTTCCGTGACCGGGCAGTTTTATGCCGATGACTACATTATCGGCAATCAGCGCGGGGTGCTTTCGGTCAGACCTTTCATCGCAGACCCGGAAACCCGCAATCTTTTTCTCTTCTATTTTATTGACAAAAAAGATGTGCAAAAGCTGCATCGGCAGATTGTCACCGTCAGTTTTGCGTTGGGCGGCGTTTTCGGCATACTGGCATATCTCACCGCCTCGCTGTTTTCCGCGCGGCTGTCCCGGTCTCTGAAACAGTTGTCGGATTTTTCCGAGCGCATTGCCGACGGCGATCTGACGCAGATGCTTGACATCAGCCGCAAAGATGAAATCGGTGAACTGGCGGCAATTCAGAATCGGATGATTTCAAATCTGCGGGTGATGATCCGCGGCATATTGAAAACTTCCTGCATCCTTGCCGACAGCGTGATCCGCCAGTCCGCAAATTTAGAAGAAACATCCGCATCTCTGAATCAGATTGACGCGACCATGAAACAGAATATGGAAAATGCGCACCGCACTGACAGACTGATTTATGAATCCGGCTGCGCCATTGAAAAGGCACGGGAATTTCTTTCCCGCGACAAATCCGCAGCACTGCTGAAGGATTCGATGGATTCTCTCAGCGTCTCCGGCAGAGAAATTCAGAAAGTGCTGAAAGATATTGACGACATTGCATTTCAGACCAATCTGCTGGCGTTAAACGCCGCGATTGAAGCCGCGAGAGGAAGCCGCAACGGTTCGGGCTGGGGCGTGATTGCAGAAGAGATCAGGCGGCTTGCCGCCCGCGCCGCATCCGCAGCCGGAAATACGATGGGTCTGGTCAGTCAGATGATGGAAAAGCTGAACAGCGCGTCGGATTTGGTCCGAAAGATGAATGAAGTCTTTGAGCAGATGACCGCAGGCACTGAACAGATGCGGGGGTTTGTATGTCAGATTACCGCTTCCTCAGATGAGCAGTCCGTGGGTTTGGAACAGGTAACGCTTGCTATGGCTCAGATGGAACAGATCAATTATCGCAATGCTCAGATTGCCGAAGAATTAGTGGCAAAAGTGGGAAAATTCAATGTGAAGGGTTCTGAAAAAACAATGCGGAAGCATTCTCATCTGTCTGCTTTTTTCCATAAAAAATCGGAGGAACATACGCTCATGTTGGAAAAAAAGGGACTATGAATTATCAACATTGTTCGGGAAGAAGATCGGGACAGAGGCTTTTAGCGGATATTCGCTCCGGGCAGCAGGTTCGGATTTTTGCCATAGAGGGCGGACATAAACTCCGGTCCCGGCTTGCCGCAATGGGGCTTTTCCCCGGTGTGGAAGTCAAAATCATAAAAGACGACCCGTTTGTTATCGCCGTTCATGGGAGCAGGCTGGTGCTGGGCAGGGGAATTGCCTGCAAAATAAGTGTTTATTAAAAAAATTCTCGCAAAAACACAGCAGGTTTCTCGTTCCCACGCTCCGCGTGGGAATGCAGCCCGGACGCTCCGCGTCCGTATGAATGTAAAACGGGTTTATCTGTTTTCAGCCGGGGCCGTTCTGCCTTGCTCTGCGTGGGAATGCAGCCCGGACGCTCCGCGTCCGGCCAAAGCTTAGAATAGACGCAACAAACTGAGTTTCTTTAAGAAACTCAGTTTGTCCTGCGGACGTTCCCACGCGGAGCGTGGGAACGAGAAAAAAAAATATCTTCGCCATAAATCTTTGCGGCTCTTGCAGATTTGCAGGAGATTCCGAATATATATTTAAAAAAGGAGAATAAGACAATGAGTCAAAGCATGGCAAATGCAGTTGAGGGGAGAGAGGAAATGACCGGACAGAACCCGCTTTCATACGGTTCTGAGACGGGGCCCAACGGTCAGGGAAATCCTGAAAAAGAGTCATCCGAAATATCGGGAATGCAGATTCCGCCTGATATTTTGGCGTTTATGCAGTCACAGGGCGTATCGCCTCAACAGGCGATGGCGTTTATACAG